>NZ_KV808810.1:0-253 GCF_001812375.1 Streptococcus sp. HMSC077F03 | reverse complement strand
GTCATCAAAGTTGCCTTTACAGAAGCTTCTGTCAAAGCAGATGCCGGCAAGTCAATTGAAGTGAATTTCAAGGCTAAGATTAGAGATAATGCCAACTTATCAGCTTATGTGAATAAAGATGGTAAGACAGAAATTCCAAACAAGGCTTCTTACGACATCGATCACAATCCGAAATATCACAAGGATTCCAATGAAGTCCCAGTAACACCTCCAACACCAGAAGAGCCAGAGATCAAGAAAGATGTGAACGGCA
>NZ_KV808809.1:360-679 GCF_001812375.1 Streptococcus sp. HMSC077F03 | reverse complement strand
CAACTGCGCAAAGTAAGCCAGCAGCCAAGCAATCGATCGATGATGCCCTTAAAGCCAAGGAAGCAGCGATTGATTCACGCACCGATTTGACGGACGAGGAGAAAGCTGTTGCGAAGGCAGATGCCAAGGCGAAAGCAGATGAGGCTAAGAAGAACATTGACGCTGCGACCACAGATGCAGAAGTCGATCAAGCTAAGTCAACTGGAACAACTGAGGTCAACGCAGTCAACCCAACCGCGCAAAGTAAGCCAGTAGCCAAGCAAGCGATCGATGATGCCTTGAAAGCCAAGGAAGCAGCCATTGATTCACGCACCGATTT
>NZ_KV808809.1:0-260 GCF_001812375.1 Streptococcus sp. HMSC077F03 | reverse complement strand
GACGACAAACTCAGAAGTTGATCAAGCCAAGACTGATGGAACAACTGAGGTCAATGGAGTGGAGCCAACCGCGCAAAGTAAGCCAGCAGCCAAGCAAGCAATCGATGATGCGCTGAAAGCTAAGGAAGCAGCGATTGATTCACGCACCGATTTGACGGATGAAGAGAAAGCTGCAGCGAAAGCCGATGCCAAAGCTAAGGCAGACGAGGCTAAGAAGAACATCGACGTTGCGACGACAAACTCAGAAGTTGATCAAGCCA
>NZ_KV808808.1:1029-5508 GCF_001812375.1 Streptococcus sp. HMSC077F03 | reverse complement strand
CGCATAGATTGGGCACCATCCAAGTTGGTAATGGTTCCCAAGAGATGGGGAAGGTTTTTAAAGAGATTAGCCATCCCACCACCCTTATAGTCGATCAGCAAGAATGCCACATCATGAGGGTGGAAGTTAACAGCGAGGGACAGGATATTGTTTGTAAATAGCAGAGCAGATAAACAAGCGAAAAATATAGAATTTTCAAGGTACTAGAAAAAATGTTCTTGTCCCATTATACCACATGGGCAATGCCGTGAGAAGATGAGAAATACAAAAGAAAACCACCTGAAATAAATTCAGGTGATTCGTGTAATTATGGAAAATCACTATATTGCTGTTTGTAGATTTCCCTCTGCTTTTCACTAATGTATCTCTTTTTTCTCATCTCAGCATCACTTTTACCATTTGCATACTGTTGGAAAGTGCTACCTTCTATAACATGGCCTAATTCCCTATCCATTCTAGCAAACTCACTCGCTACCATATTCAAATATTCATCGAATGACTCAATTACGGGAACTAATTCTTTAGTTAAAGCTTTCACTGCATCTGTCGCAGAAGCCAAGTGAGTAGTTGCAGAAGAATCTATAAGACTCGAACTCTTCTCTTCTATTCTGCTACTCATATCCTCAAAGCTATGTTTCACGCTTTTTATATGTTCTGGTAGTATTCGTTTTTGTCCCATTATTCTTCCTCCGTACTGGATTTATAATATTGTAAGAACTCTTCTTCGCTTTGAACCAAATGTTCCTGTCCATCTTTCGAACTAGCTGCTGGAATAGTGATATCCTTGAAGATATTGGTACCTTCTGGAAGAACTAGCTTTAAGAAAGAGATTTTAAAACGAACATCTTCTTTTCCAAGGAAATATAATTCCGATGATAACCCTTTACTCAATATATCAAATGCCTTTGGATACTTGCTTGCCAAGGACGGGTATTGGGATTTTTCTACTGGTTCTTTAAAACCAAAAAGAGATAAGACAAAGGCAAACTTTTCGTTTAAAAATTTATTATTTGAAATAAGAATATCATCTAACTTCGGTTTGTATGATCCTTTCTCATCGTTATAAAGATCTTTGGAAGTTCTACCAGATGGAGTAGCTGCTATTATCTTTCCTTCCTCTATATCAATAAGCCCAGTTTCAGTTTTTGATTCTGGCTGTTGGCCAATAGCCATACTAATTGGTAAGTAAGTTTTCCCCTGTTCCGTATACAAGAAATAATTAACGCTGCGAACCCTTCTTGGAATATAATCCTTATTATATTCCCTCACCATCTGAAATACATCATAGGTTTTTTGTTTGATTGTCCCATCTTTCGTATCATAGACGTCTAACAACCAGTACTCTCCCTGCTCTGGAATATTACTTTTCAAATATGGCACCGCATCCTCTTCTAGAATCCAATACTTTTTCGTGGCTGATTTTAACTTATAACTTTGTTGGATGATATAGCGTTCTCCATTAACTCTCGTCATTCTTTCTACATTGACACGCGAATCATATTTCTTAGCCTCTTCCGCATCTTTTAACTCCGCATCATTATCCCACTCAATCGCTACTGCCTTGTTGTCATCCATGAATTCATAACGCGAAATTTTTGCCCTTGGACTCCACATGACAAACTGAGTAAGTTCATGCCTGCGATATGCCTGATAAGCAAAGTATAGCCCTATGACAGTGAGTGCAAGAAACATGACTTGAACAAATTTTGATTTCATTATTATTTTCATTATCTTCCCTCATCAGTGATTTATATTGATATTCCGATTATATTTTGCCTTCAAATAGTCAAAATATTTTGCACCATCATCAGCTTCTGTATCATCCTGAATTTCATCCATTAATTCAATAGCTTTATTTACTTGTTCCAATTGCTTCCGATCCATGGTTTCAAAACTTAAGCTTGAATCTTTTCCTAAAACATAATTAGCTACATCTTCATCAATCTTATTCTGCGAATCTCTCAGTTTATTTTCAAACGTTGTAAATTCTTCTTGAGTCTTATACTTCTCAAAAAATAATTTCGTGCCGTACTTATCCATCTCCGCGATTCGTTGAGAAACTTCAAAACGATAATAACTCGTATCAGAAACGATTCTTTGATTACTACCGTCAGATGGTGTTCCACCTTCAAATACCCAGCCACCTTTGCCAACCATCTCTCTTTTCAGTTTAGCTATTTGTTCCAATTCTTCAGTTGAGACCTTTTTCCAGTTTTCGACACCTTTTACAACTGAAGCGACCTCACTGCTCATTTGGCTATCAATTGCATCATGAGCCTCTGCACCGACTAATTTTAATAACTTGAAAGCTGCTCCATACTTTGAAAACGCCATCGATGCAACTCCACTCGCAACATCTCGAAGTGTTTCAAATACAATTTCTTTCCTTTTTTGATCTAACTCTTCTAAACGATGTGTAATTTCCTCTTTATTCAACTCAGATGAATTTACTTTGAAATCACTACTATATTCTTGAGTAGTAGACTTGAATCCTTCAACTTTATAACCGGATGCTTGTCCAATCACTCTAAAAATAGTTCTTCCATCAGAATTAAACTCAAAACTAATCTGCTGTGGATCGGCTACTGAAATATTTGATCCATTTGGTTTGAATGTTTTCTTTCCAAATTTAATAGAGTACAATCCCCTATTAATACCAATTACTTCATTTATGGCATTCTCTTTGATAAATTCCGCCTTCATTTTACTATAATCGTGACCTACTTGTTCAAACTTCAAGGCCATATCAGCTTGATGGACAACAGCTAAACTCTGCCCCGTAGTCGTAAATTTATCCAACCAAGCAGAACTATCAGCCAATTCCATCTTCCCGATTTCATTATAGAACGACTGTAACTTATCTGTACTCTTATCTTTGACCCAAGTCGCCATACCATCAACCATTAAAAATACCACTGTGTCTCTGACATTTTTTCGATTCACTTGAGAAATTAATGCTTGATTGTCCCCATAAACCGAATCTAATGCTTTTGCCTCATCAATATTATTTATAGTATCTAAAGGATTCATATGTAATCCTTGTGCTAGCATATTAAACACGGCTTTAGGAGATAGGTTCAAAGTAATTTGTGCCTGACCAACACTCCCCTTTAAAGTGGTAATGGATTCTAGAACTTGCTGTAAATTTTGACTAAAAGTGTCATGAGCACTCTGAAATGGTGTATGAGTATTTAAACGTTCTTTAGATGCATCGTCTAAACTACTCGAAGTGGTATTCGTAATAACTGACAAGTCGATAGTCGATTCTCCCAGAGCATCTGTCGCGGTATCTAATGCCGACTGCAATGTTTTAGCAACTGATTGCAACGTTTCTTTTTGACTACCCGTTAGCTTGTTTTGGACAGAGGTATTCCCTGTTCCACTAGTCCACGCTTCATTAGTAAAACCAATACCACTGACACTTGATTCAAAATCACTGACCACCGTTGCATATTTTTTTAAAACTTCAGGTATCTGATTAAAAATTTTACCTTGCAGGTCATTAAGACTCTGTAGAAAAGCATTGATAGCCTCACCCTCTGAACCTTCAATCTGGATATTAAAGGTTCGAGCAGTATCATTTGTTGCAGTGCTTAAACTTTTTGAGAATTTATTAATAGACTGACTGTATTCAGCTATACCTGGTAGGTCAAGAACTTTAATAATATCATCACTCATTAATTAATCCTCCTTTGTATTTGCAATCTCATAACTAAGAGCATTCATTCCAAATCGGAGCCCCGCCGCCTCTGATTTCAACTCATCAATTTTGGCACTTAATTTCGATAGGATATCCGTTTTGTGTCCCTCAAATTTTGTAGACGCATCTTTTAGCAGTTTTTCCTCATTTGTTGTCTCCTGCTCATAGGGTTTCCCCGATAAATTATACATAGTTTTAATTGTATCATAATCCGTTAAATCATATGTAATTTCTGTAGAAACACCTGAAAGACTACTCTTTACACTCTCTAACTCCGAAATGTTTGCGGTCACTGTTGTGAATTTAGATGATAATTCATTTAATTGAACTTGTAATTCTGCTTTTCCCATTTTTCCTCCTTATACCATTAATACTTTCATCTTACTTGCCAATCCATCTGCCACATAGTAATGTTCTTGTTCTTCCAACAATGACTCACGTATAGGCCTATTTGTGACTGTGATAATATTCTGGTCTACCAATCTCATTGAGACGATAGATTGTTTGAAACCTTTAATTACCTTAGAAACTGGATCAATCTGTTTATACAATTGACTATTACTCATCGAAATTAAAGCATAACCTGCTCGTAGTCCTTTCTCAAGAACATAATGTAAAGAAGTTTGGTCATCTATACTTAACTCTTCCATTAATTCCACTTGATTAAATAGAATAATAGTGGCTTCGTGCTTATTCTTACGTTTTTCTATCCGTTCTTTGACATTAGCTTCTATTGTCTCAAGTCCTGCCTGATATTCCTCTGGACTTGCAAGAATCGT
>NZ_KV808808.1:0-929 GCF_001812375.1 Streptococcus sp. HMSC077F03 | reverse complement strand
TGATATTCCTCTGGACTTGCAAGAATCGTCACACCTTCCATTTCAGGTAGACTATGATACTTCGGTGCCAAGACGATGACCTTCTGTTTCCCTTTGGCAATGTGTTTCACCAAGGCTGTCATCTGTTCTTCTTTATCTGTTAAGTAAAGGAGATTTCCTTTAGCCAGATTCCAAGTAACAGGCTCAACTGTCTCCAAGTCAAGTCCTAATGGCACGAGTCCGTGTTCATAGGCAGTCTGCACGCTTGCTCGGCTATAGAAGTCTTTCTCCGTCAACTCCTCTGGCACCATCGGAATGGCACTTGGGCGCTGGCCGGTCCAGGCTTCTTGGAGGGAAGCGACTTCCTGACGTAGGTTGTTGAGTACTTGAGTGTCATTGGATCCATAAACCGGGAGTGCCAGCTGGATGACATCCACTTCTTCACGTTTCATGAGAGCCCGTCCCTTGATATCTTCCATAGTCATAGCAAGGGGCGTAGAGCCCACGATAGCTCGCACTTCACCTGCCTCATTTTGTGGCAGGCTCAACTGGTGCTTGAAGTTCGAGTAGAGTTGAGCACGAAGGTTGGTCTGGCGACCAGCTGTCACCAAGAGGTGAACCCCGATACTGAGACCTTCACGAGAGATACGCACCAAGAGCTTGAAGAGTTCCGCCTCATAGGCTTCTTCCTTGAAGGCTTCATAGCTATCTAAGAGGATAACAATAGCCGGCTCTTCCTGACCACTGGCCTGACGGTAGAGTTCTAGGGTCCCAACTCCATAATCCGCAAGCAGTTTCTTACGGCGGTTGAGTTCTTTCTCCATGATTCGTACAAACTTAGAAATCTTCTCCGTTTGGTCCAGAAGCATAGTATCCGCCACCTGCGGAAGTTTAGACAATGGAGCCAAACCATTGGTCCCAAAGTCCATCAAGTACATGGTAAGGGCCTT
>NZ_KV808807.1:0-415 GCF_001812375.1 Streptococcus sp. HMSC077F03 | reverse complement strand
CATACACCGGACGCGGCCGAGATCACCCAGACGGGACGTGCCTATCTACAGGTTGGAAATAACGAAGTATATGAACTTTTCCAGTCAGCCTGGTCAGGGGCGGATTACCAGCCGGACAAGGACGATATGGGGATTGAGGACCACACCCTCTACCTGATCAATGAATTGGGTCAATATGAGATCTTGAATGAAGACCTGTCAGGCTTAGAAGATGTGGATGAGATCAAGGAAGTTCCGACAGAGTTGGATGCGATAGTGCACCATATCCAGCTCTTGTGTGAAGAACAAGAGATTCCTCCAGTACCACAGCCATGGTTGCCGCCACTCAAAGAGCGAATCACGCTAGACGAACTGGAAGAAGTGCAGCCGACAGTAGCCTGGGGACAAGAGAAACCACTCTCTGTCCTCTTGGGGA
>NZ_KV808806.1:0-4828 GCF_001812375.1 Streptococcus sp. HMSC077F03 | reverse complement strand
AACCGTCGTAAGAAACTCCTTGCGGACTATGGAGTTGGGACCTTGGACCTCTATCGTCAGGCCAGTGGTCAGGAAGAACCGGCTATTGTCATCCTCTTAGATAGCTATGAAGCCTTCAAGGAAGAAGCCTATGAGGCGGAACTCTTCAAGCTCTTGGTGCGTATCTCTCGTGAAGGTCTCAGTATCGGGGTTCACCTCTTGATGACAGCCGGTCGTCAAACCAACCTTCGTGCTCAACTCTATTCGAACTTCAAGCACCAGTTGAGCCTGCCACAGAATGAGGCAGGTGAAGTGCGAGCCATCGTGGGCTCTACGCCACTTGCAATGACCATGGAAGATATCAAGGGACGTGCCCTTATGAAGCGGGAAGAGGTGGATGTCATCCAGCTGGCTCTCCCAGTTTATGGAGCCAATGACACTCAAGTACTCAACAACCTACGTCAGGAAGTCGCTTCCCTCCAAGAAGCCTGGACCGGCCAGCGCCCAAGTGCCATTCCGATGGTGCCAGAGGAGTTGACGATGGAAGAATTTTTGAATTTGCCTGGTGTACAAGAGGCTATTCAGAATCGGGAATTGCCGATTGGTTTGGAGTTTGAAATGGTACAGAGTATTGCTATTTCGTTTAATCAATTAAAAAGCTTGATTTATCTGTCTGATTCTGCTGAGTCATTAGAAAATCAAACACATCATTTATTGAATACATCACTCTGTTTTGGAAAGAAATTAAAAGTGATGCTTGTAGATCCACTGGAGGAATATAGGTCTTATAGTGAAAAAGTGTCAACGTATATTAGTAGTAAAAAAGAGATTTCTGAAATAGCTCAACAATTAATATTTGAAGTTAATCGTCGACTAGAAGGAGACTTATACTCTGATTGGTTGATTTTTATGCCAAATATAAAAGTAATTGTTGAGCATGGTCTGTCAGAAAAAGATTTGGACTTTTTATTCAAAAATGGTTTGCGTGTAGGATTGCATTTTGTAATTGGTGGTGAGTATTCATATATTGGAAATAACATCCATGAAGTTCCGAAATATCTTAAATCCAATGCGCAGTGGGTTATGTTGGGTATGCGTTTAATGGATCAAATGTTTTTAGATAAACCTTATAATAATAGAGAGGCTCGACTAGAGTTGGATGAGGTTTATCTGCATGATCGTAAACAAGCTGTTAAATTAAAAATTACTAAAAATGACTAATTTGGAGGAATTTGTATGCCACTAATACAAAGTAAAGAAGAAGTAGCTAGTTCTATTGCATCTGGAATTGCTAGCTCATCTAGTAGTATTATATCTGGAAATAAAGTTGTTCTAGACCAATCGAGTGAGTATCCAGGAAATAGTACAGCTGCGGAGAAGATTCCTAAAGAAGCTGAGTACGCGTCTTCTATTGCAGAGGTTTTAAATGGATTTGTTTCACGGATACAGAGTACAGCCGCTGAGTTTGTAGCAGTGGATAGTCAGCTTGCTGGAAACATAGATACCAATACTTCTGCGCTACCTCAAACGAGTGCAGTTCCAAAGAATAATACTACATTTGTTCCAAATAGTAGCTATTTTTCAGAAGAGGAATAATGAAGAAACTAACATTAGAAGAAATCGATAATAAATCAAAAGAACTGGATAATTTTCTAAATCAACTAAGTTTAGAGAAGAAGAAAGTTACTCGCAAAGAAAATGAACTATTTGAAATGCATCGACAAAGTCTGCTTCCATTGCGACAAATCTTAGAATTGCCTCTATCGTCAAAAGATTATCAAACTTATCAAGATTTGATAATGGACATAGGCAGTGTAGGTGCATTAGTCGAAGCGTGGTCGGAGGAACGACAAGATTCAATCAAGAAACAAGAAGACCGGTTGGAAAGAGAGTTAGATGAGCTCTGCTATGCTCGAAAGAAATTAATGATAGAACAGGAGTCGAATAATTAATATGGTAAAAATGGTATTAGGATCTTCTGATACGCAGGGTCAGACAATGGCTTCTGTGGGAGAAACTAGAATAGCCTCCTACGATCAAGCAGTTTCTGCATTATCAGCATTTGATAATGCAGGAGATTTGCAAGGGGCAGCCTATGATAGTGGTAAACAATATGGTATGAATGTAATCACTCCCTTGCTCAAGGGAGCTATCATGTATACAGAATTGGTGAGCGAAGCTGTTCCAAAGCTACCATCAAAATATCAATCAGAGGTTGGCGATGAGGATCTTGATTCAGAGGTACTTGAAAGTGAAATTCGTAGTCTTGAAGCTAGTCTTCACAGCCTTAGAGGGATGTACAATGCAATGGTTGGAGACGAATCTACAAGTGCAAGCACTTTAAGTAGTCTTTCAAATCGTATGGATGAACTCCTAAAACAAAGAAATGAAAAAATAGATAAGCTCCGCAAGTTAAATATGTTTGCTGGAAGTTCTAATGAAGTTTTTTCTGTAGGGGAAGGTAGTAGCTTAGTTGATGACTTAGCTCAAAATCTCCAAACGGGTTTAAGTCAAATCCAAACAGAGTTTTCAAGTTTTAGTGGTACTTTTCCCAAGCACTCTGTGCATACTCTGGGATGGGCAAAGAATATCGAGGGTGAGTGGGAAAATAAGGTTAAGATTGACGGAGATTATAAGAAGGTTCTTGAGAAAATAAAAGATGGCAAAGAACTCTCTGAGGATGATGTGAAAGCGCTCGAAGCTTATCGAAAACGCTATAGAAGGGACCTTCCTGATAGTGTGAATAATGCTTTGAAGAATTATGTTGAAAAAGAAATCAATGACATTGTAAAAATGATATCAGATGCTTCAGAGGCATATAAAAGAGGAGAAATTGGTGAAGAAGCTTTAGATAGTGTTATTAACTTCCTTAAACAAAATGGTATAAATATTTCTCTAGAAGATCTCAAAAAAGCATCTGGAAAACTTTTAGAAGATAGTTTAATCTCAAAATTGAGTGATAAATGGTCTGAGTTAGCGACAGAACATTACACCTCTTACATACTTCCATATCAAGTTCCATATTTAATCAATGGCTTAAAATCACAGATTGGGAATACACTAACGAAATATGGATTAAGTGCACTTCTATCAACTGCACCTGGATCTACAGTTAATAAAATGGTGGGAGAAACTATTGAGAAAATTGGAGATGCTGTAATACCGTTAGTGAATAAATTAGATGGATTCTTAGGGAGCGCTAAATTTGCAAAAGCATTACCATTTGGATTAGGAGCGGGACTTGACTTTGCAGGGCAATTATTAGGTGGCGAAGATGTTGGAGATGCCGCAGTTAAGACAGGTGGACATCTCCTGATTCAATTAGCTTTAGGTACTGTAGGTGGTCCGATTGGTTTCCTTGCTGGTGTAGGATTGTCAATGGGATTTGATTATCTATATGATAAATATGGAGATAAAGTTGTGGAATTTGCTGGTGATGTTTGGGATAGTACAAAGAAAGTAGTAGGTGATACGATGAAATCTGTTGGTGATACAGCTGAGAAAATATGGGACAGTGCGGGAGATGCAGTTAATGGATTTTTCTCGGGGTTAGGTAGTGTATTTAATTAAAAAGGATGTACATATGGAAACAATTATTAATTTAGGGATATGGGAGAACAAAAATTATCATTTTGATTGGGAGAATAAGGTATTGCTAGAGGAAACATCTTCTCCTAATTACTGGTCTTATATTCTATTGCCTGTTACGCTATACATTATCAATAAAATTTCTGATATATTGGCTGAAGCTGGAATATTTAATAATCAGTTAGTCCGAGTTGGGACGGTTCTGATTTTAGGCGTTTTATCTTATTTTTTAGCCGCTTTGATTATCAGATTTTACCACGGAACTTTAAAATTAAAAAAATCAGAGTTGGATGAGGAACAGAGTAAGAAATTTGTCAGATCTTTGAAGAGAAGAAGGGGGTACTTTAAATGTCTTCTTAATCTTTTTAGAATCCTAACTGTAGTCGCTATTCTTTTGTTTGTCATTGGAAATGAAACCATTGCCGTACTCTTTTTGCTGGTTAGTTTTTTAGTGATATTTATGTTCAAATTTGATTACCAACTTAATAGATGGTTTGAAATCATTAAAATAGTAGAAAAAGGAGAGAAGAATGTCTAATTTATTACCTATTGGTACTATTGTTCGTCTACATAATGGGACGATTGATGTGATGATTATTGGTAGATTTCCATTGTACAATCAAGAGGGTACAATTGGCTATTTTGATTATGTAGCATGCCTATATCCAACAGGGGCAGCAAATGAAGAACTCTTATATTTTAACCAAGAGAATATTGAAAAGGTGGTATTCGAAGGATACCATTCGAAAAAAGAGGACGAGTTACAAGAATTATTCAAGAAACAAAAGGATAGTATTAAATATCCAAAATTGAAGGTATAATTTAATTTATAGGTTTATTTCCAAAACAATAAACTTACTAACTTTCATTCGTGGGGGATCTATATTAAAATTGTAAAACTATTTGTTACTTGGCTCTTTATCACCTGTAGTGTGTTGATGAAAAGTGAACATTGAGAGAGGACGAGATTCGTTCTCTCTTTTTTATACTCTCAACTCTCTATTTAGTGGCTAACCTGAACTTGAAAGTAAATATTAATCCAAATTTATAGTGTAAAAATATAGCTTTGTTCCTGTGGGAAGTGGGCTATTTTGATATTGTGGTATAATAGAACAAGAACATTTTCTTTCTAGTACCTTGAAAATTCTATATTATCGCTTGTTTATCTGATCTGCTATTTACAAAAAAATATCCTATCCCTCGCTGTTAACTTCCACCCACATGATGTAGCTTTCTTGCTGATTGACTATAAGGGTGGTGG
>NZ_KV808805.1:0-282 GCF_001812375.1 Streptococcus sp. HMSC077F03 | reverse complement strand
TCGATCGCTTGCTTGGCTGCTGGCTTACTTTGAGCGGTTGGGTTTACTGAGTTGACCTCAGTTGTTCCATCATTCTTGGCTTGATCAACTTCTGAGTTTGTCGTCGCAGTGTCAATTGCTTGTTTCGCTGTATCTGCTTTCGCTTTGGCATCTGCTTTCGCTGCAGCTTTCTCCTCATCCGTCAAATCAGTACGTGAATCAATGGCTGCTTCCTTGGCTTTCAGGTCATCATCGATCGATTGCTTAGCTGCTGGCTTGCTTTGCGCAGTTGGGTTGACTCCG
>NZ_KV808804.1:0-262 GCF_001812375.1 Streptococcus sp. HMSC077F03 | reverse complement strand
AAATAAAATATGGCGCGAGACGGAATCGAACCGCCGACACATGGAGCTTCAATCCATTGCTCTACCAACTGAGCTACCGAGCCAAATTGCGGGAGCAGGATTTGAACCTACGACCTTCGGGTTATGAGCCCGACGAGCTACCGAGCTGCTCCATCCCGCGTTAATATAAAAAGGAGGATGTGGGATTCGAACCCACGCACGCTTTTACACGCCTGACGGTTTTCAAGACCGTTCCCTTCAGCCGGACTTGGGTAATCCTCCA
>NZ_KV808803.1:0-239 GCF_001812375.1 Streptococcus sp. HMSC077F03 | reverse complement strand
GTTCCCTTCAGCCGGACTTGGGTAATCCTCCAGTATTTACAATGGACCTTGTAGGACTTGAACCTACGACCACTCGGTTATGAGCCGAGAGCTCTAACCAGCTGAGCTAAAGGTCCAACAAGATCAATATAGCGGCGAAGGGGATCGAACCCCCGACCTCCCGGGTATGAACCGGACGCTCTAGCCAGCTGAGCTACACCGCCATGAATCGGGAAGACAGGATTCGAACCTGCGACACC
>NZ_KV808802.1:0-8359 GCF_001812375.1 Streptococcus sp. HMSC077F03 | reverse complement strand
AAGAGGGAGAATCCTTAGTTCAAGAACCACAGTCAGAATATACAGGCAAGATTGAAGTTAAAGGTACTCAGGAGCCAGGTAAAGAAGGTGAGTCGGTAGTTCAAGAAAAGTTACCTGAATATAAAGTAACTGAGGGCGCGGTTACGAAAGAAACTACTACGGAGATTGACTATAAGACAGAAATTATCGAAGATCCAACCAAATATACGGATGAAGAAACTGTCATCCAAGATGGAGAAAAGGGTAGTCAAATTACCAAAACGACTTATAAGACTCTCGACGGTATTGAGACTGATCAAGTTTTAAATACAACAACCATTGTCATCAAAGAACCAGTCATTAAAAAAATAAGCCGTGGTACAAAACCAATTGAAGGAACTCTGGTAGAAGAAAGTCTTGAAAAGATTCCGTTTAAGGAAAAGGTTGAAGAAGATGATCAACTTAAAAAAGGTGAAAGAGTTACTGTCAAAGAAGGAAAAGACGGACAGAAAAAGATTATAAAAACTTATAAGACAATTAAAGGACTGAAGACTGAAGAAGCACCGAAAGTTGTCGAACAGATTTTGGAGTTAGATCAAGATCGTATCGTTAAATTAGGAACTAAAAACTTTGAAAAACCAATTTTAAGTTTGTCGCTTATCGATGTTAAAGATTTAAAACGAACATCTCAAATTCGTTACAATTTGGAAAACCCAAGTAAGGCAACTATAAAATCCATTACCCTAACTCTTAAAAAGGGTGATGAAATTGTCAAAACATTGACTATTTCGCCAGACAACTTAACAGCTAGCCTGACAGATTTGCAGTACTACAAGGATTATAAACTCGAAACCAAGATGGTTTATGACCGTGGTGAAGGTGATGAAGAAGAAGTTCTAAGGGAAGAACCACTAAGAATTGACCTCAAAAAAGTTGAAGTCAAAAATATTAAAGAAACAAGCTTAATAAGTGTTGATACTGATGGTGTTGAAACGGATAGTAGCTTCTTAACTTCTGTTCCAACTGATGTAAAACCATACTATCTAAAAATCGCTACGCATGATAATAAGGTGACCCGTCTTGCTGTGGATAAAATCGAAGAAGTTACTGTCGATGGAAAAACACTATACAAGGTCACTGCTAAAGCTCCTGATCTAGTTCAGCATACTAATGGTAATGAACTCAGTGAAGAATATGTTCATTATTTTGCCAAGCCAAAATCTCACGAAGAGAATGTCTACTACGATTTCAATGAATTGGTAAAAGCAATGCAAGCTAATCGTAAGGGGACGTTTAAGCTTGGTGCAGATTTGAACGCAGCAAATGTTCCAACTCCAAATAAACAATATGTACCAGGTGTATTTAATGGTCATTTAACAAGTGTTGATGGAAAACAGTATACCATTCATAATATCGCTCGACCATTGTTTGAGCGTATTGAAAATGCTTCTGTGAAGAATATCAACCTTGGCAATGTGAATATTAATATGCCTTGGGCAGAAAATATTGCACCCGTTGCAAGAATTGTTAAAAATGCTGTAATCGAAAATGTCAAAGTTACAGGCCATATTATTGCGAAAAATGATATTGCTGGTGTGGTTAATAAATTAGATGGCGAGGGCGCTAAAGTTAATAATGTTGCTTTCATTGGTAAAATTGATGGTGTTGGGGATAAAGGATGGAATCTTGCTGGTATTGTGGGTGAGATTTGGAAAGGCCATGCGAATAAAACATATGTAGAAGCTGATATTACAGCAACTAAGGCTCGGGCTGCTGGTCTTGCGTCTACTGTTGACAATAGTTCGGACCCTAATGGCATCGGTAAATATGGGACTGTACGAAATTCAGTCGCTAAAGGAACAATTAAAGTTAAATCACCTGTAGATGTTGGAGGTTTCATCAGTAAGAACTGGGTATGGGGCAAACTTGAAAATAATGTTTCAATGATGAAAGTTGAGAACGGTGAAGAATTCTATGGTTCCGGTGATATTGATTACGATGGGGGATACTTCACGAATAATGCTCTTGAAAGAAACTTTGTTGTAAAAGATGTTAGTGCAGGTAAACATTCGTTCAAATATTCTCGTTCACATAGAATTAGAGAAATTAGTCTCGAAGAAGCTAATACCAAGATTGATGCAATGGGAATCACTGCTGATAAGTTTGAAATTAAACCTCTAATTGAGGACACTCTCAACAATACAAAATCATTAGATGAGACCTATAAAGATATTCAAGATTACAGAATTGACCGTGAACTTGCTTATCGTAATATCGAAAAATTACAACCTTTCTATAATAAAGAGTGGATTGTCAATCAGGCCAATAAATTGGGAACTAGTTCAAACTTGGTTACGAAAGAAGTTCTTTCCGTTACAGGTTTGAAAAATGGACAGTTTGTAACAGATTTATCTGATATTGATAAGATTTTGATTCACTATGCTGACGGAACGAAAGAAGAATTACTTGTTGTTGCTAAAGATAGCTCTAAAGTGAAACAAGTTAAAGAGTATAGTATTGTAGAACTAGGTGAAATAGTTTATACTCCAAATATCGTTGATAAGGATAGAAGTGATTTAATCCAATCAATTCTAGAAAAATTAAGTCCAGTTGAGTTACAGTCTGATACCATTTATAAACATTTAAATAGACTTGGTGACGGAAAAGTAAATGCCATTAAGAATCTTTATCTGGAAGAGAGTTTCAAGTTCGTAAAAGAGAATCTTGGTAAATTTATTACGAAACTTGTTCACAACCAAGATCATCAGCTAAATACTGATGAAGCTGCAAAACGTGCTTTGATTAAGAAAATAGATGATAATAAGGCTGCTCTACTTCTTGGTTTGTCCTATCTCAATCGATACTATGGAATTAAATTTGAAGATTTTAACATCAAAGAGATTATGTTATTCAAACCAGATTTCTATGGTAAAAAGGTTGATGTCCTAGATAGGATTATCAATATCGGTTCTAAGGAAAATAATATAAAAGGTGATCGTACTAACGATGCCTACCGTGAAGTAATTTCAGGTTCAACAGGTAAGGGTAATCTTCATGAGTTTTTAAAATACAATATGGAACTCTTTACAAGTGATAGAGATCTGAATGATTGGTTCATAAAATCAACTAAAGATAATGTTTACATCGTTGAACCTAAAACAACGAATCCTGAGTTTGCTGGTAAGAAACATAGAGCATACGAAGGATTAAATAATGATATGCATGGTAAAATGATCTTGCCACTTTTGAACTTAAAAGATGCCCATATGATCTTGATTTCAACTTACAATACCATGGCTTATAGTTCTTTTGAGAAATATGGTAAGAATACTGATGCAGAAAGAAATGCCTTTAAGGCTGAAATTGATAAAGTTGCTAAGGAACAACAAAATTATCTGGATTTCTGGTCTCGTTTGTCTTTAGATAAAGTACGTAACCAATTATTGAAGAGTAACAATATGGTCCCAACTCCTGTTCGAGATAACCAGAACTACAAAGGAATCAGTACGGATCGTTATGGTCATACTAACAAAGATAAAGATGTTGCACCAGTACGTGAAGTATTTGGACCAACTGGTACCTATCATGATACGAACTGGAATATGGGAGCTGTAGCTCGAGTTTATGCTAATCCATATAAAGATGATTCAGTCTTCTTTATGGTAACGGATATGATTAGTGATTTTGGAGTATCTGCCTTCACGCACGAAACAACTCACGTTAATGATCGTATGGTTTATCTAGGCGGTTCAAGACATCGTGAAGGAACAGATCTTGAAGCATTTGCTCAAGGAATGCTACAAACTCCTTCAGTATCGAATCCAAACGGGGAATATAAAGCTTTAGGTATCAATATGGCCTATGAACGTTTGAATGATGGAAATCAGTGGTATAATACGAATCCAAATGATCTTAAGTCTAGAGATGAGATTGATCGTTATATGCAAGGGTACAATGATACGCTCATGCTCCTAGATTACCTGGAAGGAGAAGCTGTCCTCAATAAAGCTAGTCAAGAATTAAATAATGCTTGGTTCAAGAAGGTAGATAGACAATACAGGGGGAATAACACTAAGAATCAATTTGATAAGGTTCGACCTTTAAGCGATGAAGAGAAAGCTATTCCTTTACATACAGTAGATGACTTGGTAACCAATAATTTCATGACGAACCGTGGTCCGGGTAATAGAGTTTATAATCCTTCCGATTTTGATTCTGCTTATGTTACTGTCCCTATGATGACTGGTATCTATGGTGGAAATACAAGCGAGGGCGCTCCTGGAGCGATGTCCTTTAAGCACAACACCTTTAGAATTTGGGGTTACTATGGTTATGAAAAAGGTTTCCTAGGTTATGCATCAAATAAATATAAGGATGAATCTAGAAAAGAAGGTAAATCCACGCTAGGTGATGATTATATTATTAAGAAACTGTCTGATAATAAATTTAGTACTTTGGAAGATTGGAAGAAAGCATATTTCAATGAGGTTGTAACAAAAGCGAAAAATGGAATTCAGTCAGTTGAAATCGACGGCACAACCTATAATTCTTACGAAGATTTAAAACAAGCGTTTTCTGCTGCTGTTGAAAGAGATAGAATCAGTTTGAAGAACGGCTCTGTTAAGTTTGATAATACAATTGCACTAAAAGAAAAACTATTCAAGAAACTTTTACAACAGACGGATAGCTTTAAAACTTCTATCTTTAAGTAATCTTTTTAGACAAATAGGCTGAGTGATATATAGAGAATGGAGAGGACAAAATGTCCTCTCCATTTTTTTGAATTCAAGAAGCTACTTTTTCAGAATAATACTAAGTTTTTACAAATAAAAGTATCTTCCACAACTTGCAAAAAGAGCTTAAAAATTATAGAATGAGTGGTATAATACTTTATAATTATATATAAAAATCTAAATATTTTTATATTGATAGTGGTAGTTAAAGGAGTATTGATGAAAAAAGAGATTATTAATAAAAACCTTAAAAAACAGGATAAAGAAAAGGTTATGCGCTTTTCAATTCGAAAATATAGTTTTGGTGCTGCAAGTGTGGCAGTTGCAACACTATTAATGTTTTTAGGAAATGGTGCTGTTTCTGCTGATCAATTGAAAATTTCTGAAGAGTCAGTTAATAAGGTTGAACTAATGCAAGATGGTGAAAAGATCAGTACTGATCAGAGTAACGCGAAGGATAGTCAACCTGAATTAGATAAAAGTTTACTTGCAAACTATATTTTAGAAGTTGAAACAAACATTACTAGTGGTGTATATTCAACAAAAACAGAAGAAAGCTTAGCTAATTTATCAACTGAATTAGCTTCAGCAAAAGCTAGTTTAAACAGTGCACTAAACCAAGAAGAATTGAATAGAGCCTACCAAAAATTAGTGACTGCAGTGAACTCTAAGCTGAGAAATAAAGTAGTTGAAAAAAAAGAAATTTCAGAAGATACCACGAATAGACAAGATACTGTGACTCAAAAAACAGAGAACGTGGAAAAAGAAACTGAAAATTCGGAGAAAAATACAGAGCCTAGTCAGGATGACAAAACGGAGTCAACTGTTCTTCGTAAGAGTAGCTCAGTGGATAGTAATACTGGATTCCGAGCAGCTGTAAATGAAGATCCTAAAGTAGATTTTACCTTTTCGATTCCATCAGAGAAGAAAATTTACATCTATAATGAAGAGAACTTCACATTAGAAATCCCAGTATACTCTGAAAGTGGAAAAATCCGCTATGCAACAATTAAAAAGGGTTCTAGACAGAAGTTTAATAATGTTCCAGATACGGAAAATGATCTTGATATTGAATATGGATTTACTGCTACCGTAATAAACCGAGCAGAAAACCCAACTTTAACAACACCTGCTACAAAGAAAAATCCAGCTAAAATTGTCATTAAAGGGCGTCCCAATGATGTGTTGAAAAATAATAGCGGTTATACCAAACGAGAAGATCAAAACTTGAATATTGGAACTCGTTATTTACAGGTAGTTGATGATAAAGGTAGAGAAAATCTGAAAAAAGGGCAAGACATGTCTGATCCCGCTTATTTCTATCTTGTATTGAAATCTCAGTCAAAGAAGTACGCTTTGCGAGCTCAGCCTGCAGATGAATTGATAACAGTTAGTAGCCTAACAAATCCAACTGCTGAAGATAGAGAGAAAATCAAGAATGGTATTCAGATAGAATATTCAACAGCTAATGAAGATGCGAGATTAGTGAATAAACGTGGAACTTTAGTAGAGAATCCTGATGAAATCATTCAATCAATTGATGTTGTAGGAAATAACATTGTGGTAACCTTTACTGATGGATCTACAAGAACAAGACCTGTAGGGGAGGTTTTGAGGGAGAATATCCCCCCAACTGTACAAGTACCATATTCTAACGAGCAAAATAGGACTATCTATGTATACTCTAGTGAAGAAACTGACTTAACCTTTACTGCTAAAGATGAATCTAAAATTAAAGATATGAAACTTCGAGGTGCTGGTGATTCCACCGAAGGTAATCTAGATGCCTTTGGTTATACAGTCGGGAAAATCACAGAAAGTGCCCTAACGAGTGGAGAAGGCTCTGTTTCAGATGATAAGAAAAGCGCTAGTATTAAAATGACTGGGATTACTAATGCAAAACCTGGTCAAAAATGGACAAGTATCATTGTAGCGAATGATTATAACAACGGAGAGAGTGCATCATACAACGGTAGGATTGAGGAAACTATAAATGTAGCAGAGCGTCAAAAAACAGCAGGATATGTGGAGTTTGTGGTTAAAAATCAAACTTCAAAATATGACATACAGGCTCCTGAAAGTAAGGTAAGTGTAGTAGATCCTAATAACATTACAACTGAAGAATTTGAAAAAATAAAAGAAAAAGTAAAAATTGAATACTCTCAAACTAACGATGATGCAAATCTGATTAGTAAGAGTGGAAAAATAGTTGAAAATCAAGAAGCGCGAATCGATACTATTGCCAAAGATTTAAATGGAAATCTAGTTGTAACTTATAAAGATGGTTCAATTGATACAAGATTTTTATCAGAATTCATAACTTTAAACAAACAACCTGCTATCGATGCTATTAATGATGCTGCTGAAAGCAAGATTGTAGAAATCAATTCCAATCTACTTGCAACTGCTGAAGAGAAGGCAGAAGCAATTGCAAAGGTGAACGCTGATAAAGAAAAAGCTTTAACAGCAATTGGTGATGTGAATATTACAACAAAAGAGGCATTAGATTTTGCAAAAGGAGAAGGGCTTTTAGCAATCAGTAAGGACAATCCTATAACAATAAAGAAAGATGCCGCAAAAGCAGCTATCGATGATGCCCTGAAAGCCAAGGAAGCAGAGATTAATTCTCGTATCGATTTGACGGACGAGGAGAAGGCTGCAGCGAAAGCAGATGCCAAGGCGAAAGCCGATGAGGCTAAGAAGAACATTGACGCTGCGACCACAAATGCTACAGTAGAGAGTGCTAAAACAAGTGGAATTATTGATATAGAAAGTGTAAATCCTCAAGCAGGTCAGAAAAAAAATGAAGCCAAAACTTCTATTGAGCAGGCCCTTAAAGCTAAGGAAGCAGAAATTGATTCACGTACTGATTTGACGGACGAGGAGAAGGCTATAGCGAAAGCAGATGCCAAAGCTAAGGCCGATGAAGCCAAGAAGAACATCGACACTGCGACGACAGATGAAGCAGTATCGCAAGCCAAGACTGCTGGAACAACGAGCATTGCCTCAGTTAACCCAACTGCGCAAAGCAAGCCAGCAGCCAAGCAAGCGATTGATGAAGCCCTGAAAGCTAAGGAAGCAGCGATTGATTCACGTACCGATTTGACGGACGAGGAGAAGGCTATAGCGAAAGCAGATGCCCAGGCTAAGGCCGATGAAGCTAAGAAGAACATTGACGCTGCGACCACAAATGCAGAAGTCGACCAGGCTAAGTCAACTGGGACAACTGAAGTTAACGGAGTCAACCCAACTGCGCAAAGCAAGCCAGTAGCCAAGCAAGCGATTGATGAAGCCCTGAAAGTCAAGGAAGCAGCGATTGATTCACGTACCGATTTGACGGACGAGGAGAAGGCTATAGCGAAAGCAGATGCCAAAGCTAAGGCCGATGAAGCCAAGAAGAACATCGACACTGCGACGACAGATGAAGCAGTATCGCAAGCCAAGACTGCTGGAACAACGAGCATTGCCTCAGTTAACCCAACTGCGCAAAGCAAGCCAGCAGCCAAGCAAGCGATTGATGAAGCCCTGAAAGCTAAGGAAGCAGCGATTGATTCACGTACCGATTTGACGGACGAAGAGAAGGCTGTTGCGAGGGCAGATGCCAAGGCTAAAGCTGATGAAGCTAAGAAGAACATCGACGCTGCAAC
>NZ_KV808801.1:43555-63317 GCF_001812375.1 Streptococcus sp. HMSC077F03 | reverse complement strand
TATACAGAAAAGAAACGAATCCAACAGAAGATTTACGATGCCTCTGTTTATAATGAGCTCCCCTAACCATTTGCCACTTGAATTTATTTCAAGTGGTTTTCTCTTACTTTTCTCTTCTTTTCACGGTATTGCTCGTGTGGTATAATGGGACAAAGACATTTTCTTTGTTTTTCTGTTTGGCAATCATTCTAAGACGACCGTAGGGAAAATCGGGAAGTCTGTACTAGGTGGTACTATTGATACCATATCTAACGTTGGTCCCTTAGATGGTATGTGGCTTGGAGCTAAGATAGGGGCGAAAGCTGGACCACAGGGACTAGTAGTTGGAACTCTTGCGGGCCTTGGTTTGGGAGCAATTAATCTTGCGGATTCTCTGTTTTTCCCTGATCAGAAAAAGGCTTTTTACGAGGGGGCTAAAGATATAGCTTATGGTGCAGTGGACGTGGTAGAATCGACGGTGGAATCTATCGGGAAAGGAATCCACCAGGGCTTGGAGACTGTCAAAAGTGTGGGCAAGAATGTTTCAGATTTTTTCAATGGTGGTCTGAAGACGGTCTCATCCTTGTTTGGATAATAGGAGAAAATAAATGGATAAGATACAAAAAGATATTAATGAAGCACTAGAAACAACGCGAGGATGGAATATATTAGTAATGATTTTCGTAATGCCATTATTTCTTGGTTTATGTATACTTGCACCTCATCTTGCGATTAGTTCAGGAATATATATGAGTAAGAATAGTATAACTTTTTTGCAGCCGCTTACTGAATTAGAGTATCAACTAATCATCCCAGAAAAAGTTTTTGGTATTTCATTTTTTGTTTATTGGGCGATGTATATGATTATGTATATCATTTCAAAAAGAAATAGAATTTATGCTTATATACTCAATTTACTCGTCTTATTCACTCTTATTCATTTAAGCATTTTTGGACTATTTTTAGGCTTGCAATTCTTTGTTCCTTTTTTAATCATTCGGATTATTTATTGGCTAGCTTATTCCGTAGCAGTTGTCTATATTATTTATAGTCTCATAACAAAGTCATATACTAGAGTTTTTGATATTGACAAGGAGAAAATAAAGAAATATACAAATGTTATCTTGGCATTATGGTTTATAAATTTTATTGCTGGTATTCTTATTTCAGGGTTTAAAAATTTACTTGCTCATTTACTTTTGGCTATATTACCCATCGCTCCAATCTTTCTCATTATTATCTTAATATCATTGAGTAAATCAACATTCTCTTCACTATTTAATCTTAATGAAGTTAATAAAAACCAAGAGAAATACCGCGAAGAATACGGTTATACCATTGAAGAATGGTATGGAAAGAAGTCAAAAATGTACAAGGAACATGTGAAGAAGTCTAAAAAGAAATAAAGGTTTATAGACACTATTTCTAGTCTCTTGATATAGGAGCGGATCTGGTTATTCTGATTCTAGATGAAGCATCTGAAAATAATTCAGGTGCTTTTCTAAACTTTTTACTAATTGATTAGCTATTCTGGTATAATGGGTTAAGAACGGATTACTTACTAGCAAATACTCAAGGAGCTAAACATTTTGCTTATGGTGCTGTGGACGTGGTAGAATCGACGGTGGAATCTATCGGGAAAGGAATCCACCAGGGCTTGGAGACTGTCAAAAGTGTGGGCAAGAGTGTTTCTGATTTTTTCAATGGTGGTCTGAAGGCCGCCTCATCCTTGTTTGGATAATAGGAGAGAATAAATGGATAAGATACAAAAAGATATTAATGATGCACTCGATCCAACTCGAAGATTAAACTTAGTAAAGATAATTTTTGTAGCGCCTTTTTTTTCATTGATGATTATGCTTGGGACATCTTTACCGATAAACCTATTTCGAATGGCTAGTGAAGCTGGACATGAACTAGTTACGCAATTGACATCAGTTGAAAAAGGTCTCATTCCCCCAGATAGTTTCTTTGGTTTTCTATTCTTGTTTTGTTGGTGTTATTTTATTTGTTGTTATATCATTACGAAAAGAAATCGCATTAAAGCCTATTTAATGACTCAGATTTTTCAATTATTTTTGCTCGTAATTTTATATTATAGTTTGTTTATAGCCGCCTTGTATCTAATCCCTCTAGTAGCAGTTCGTATCGTCTACTGGATAGGTTTTGTCTTATCACTGATTTACCTTATCTATATCCTTGTTACTAAGCAACGCGCTAAAAAAGATTTTTTTGCTTCTCTAAATATTAAAAAATTTTTGAATGTTATTTTGTTCTTATGGTTGTTGATGTCGGGAATCAATCTCTTTACCCATGGTCTTAATAACCTTCTGGCACATTTGTTGCTTGCTTTATTACCAATTTCACCTATTTTCCTAGGCCTATTTTTGGTATCATTTTTTAAATCCAATGTAGTAACGCTAGAGAACTTGAATACAGTCAATAAAAATCAAGAGAAATACCGTGAAGAGTATGGCTATACCATCGAAGAATGGTATGGGAAAAAGTCAAAAATGTACAAGGAACATGTTAAGAAGTCTAAAAAGAGATAAAGGTTTATAGAGCCTATTCCTTGTCTCATGAAACTAACCACCTGAAACAAATTCAGGTGGTTTTCTTTTGCTTTTCGCATCTTCTCACGGTATCTCTCATATGGTATAATGGAGAAGGACATTTTCTTTGTTTTTCTGTTTGGCAACAATTCCAAGACGGATTCCAAGACGACCGTAGGGAAAATCGGGAAGTCTGTACTAGGTGGTACTATTGATACCATATCTAACGTTGGTCCCTTAGATGGTATGTGGCTTGGAGCTAAGATAGGAGGGCTAGGAGGGGTTCCAGCATTTGGAGCCCTCGCTGGCTTTGCTTTAGGAACGCTTAATCTTATCGTTTCTGCAGCTACACCAGAATTTAAAAAGTCTGTTTATGACGGAGTTAAAAATTTTGCTTATGGTGCTGTGGACGTGGTAGAATCGACGGTGGAATCTATCGGGAAAGGAATCCACCAGGGCTTGGAGACTGTCAAAAGTGTGGGCAAGAATGTTTCAGATTTTTTCAATGGTGGTCTGAAGACGGTCTCATCCTTGTTTGGATAATAGGAGAAAATAGATGGATAAGATGCAAAAAGATATTAATGATGCACTTGAGACAACTCGGAAATTAAATATAGTAAAGGCGATTTTTGGACTACCACTATATTCGTTTTTGATTGTTTGGGGCACATATTTTCCTATGGGAATCCTTCGATTGGCTAGTAAAAATGGACATGAACTAGTTACACAGTTGACATCAGTAGAAAATAGCCTGATTCCCCCAAATAGTTTCTTTGTCTTTCTATTCTTGTTTTGTTGTGGTCATTTTACTTATTTTTATATTAATTCTAAAAGAAATCGTATTAAAGCTTATTTAATGACTCAGATTTTTCAATTATTTGTGCTTGTGATTTTTTATTATAGTTGGTTTATAGCCATCTTATACTTAATCCCCCTAGTAGCAATTCGTATCGTCTACTGGATTGGTTTTGTGTTATCACTGATTTACCTTATTTATATCCTTGTCACAAAGCAGCGCGCTAGCAAGGATTATTTCTCCTCAGAATATTATAAAAAATTTTTGAATGTTATTTTATTCTTATGGTTGTTGATGTATGGAATCAATCTCTTTATCAACGGACTTAATCATTTCCTAGCGTATCTCTTGCTTGCTTTGTTGCCGGTTTCACCTATTTTCTTAGGACTATTTTTGGTATCATTTTTCAAGTCCAATGTAGTAACGCTAGAGAACTTGAATGCAGTCAATAAAAACCAAGAGAAATACCGCGAGGAATATGGCTATACCATTGAAGAATGGTATGGGAAAAAGTCAAAAATGTACAAGGAACATGTTAAAAAATCTAAAAAGAGATAAAGGTTTATAGATTTTTTGTTAAAAGGAGAGAAAAAATGAAGAAGTTATTTGTCGTCATCTTGTTATTGGTTCTTGGAGCTTGCTCTAATGGAAAGGAAGCAGGGGGAACAGAGAAAAGTACACGCGAGACAGTTGTAAACAAAGAGAAAGAATTGAAATTTGTAGTAGCACCACAATATGAAGGCCAAACGTCAGATTTAATTGAACTTGGTAAAAAATTGACCAAAGAACATCCAGAAATTGGAAGTAAGGGAAATATGGCTATCTACTTTACAGGAGCCGTCTCAGATGGTAGAGCAGCACTAATGCTCGTCAATAAAACTGATGTAGATATCAAAAAAGATTTGGAGTTTTCACTAAGCTGGTCTTATGAAGGCAAAACTATTTTTGATAATCAAAAGATTAGTTATACTATCAAGGATAGTGGTGAGCTACCTTCTTACACAACCACGTTAATTTTGTTACCACTTAACTCAGAACAATTGGAGATTGTTGACTCGATGTCAGATCCATCTAAGATGACACTTTCAATGTCTGATGTGAAGAGCGTAGAATAAGATAGGAGTTGAATGTGACAACAGAAACCATTTTATTTTTATTTGCTACCATCGTCATTCTTTTATCCTTGATCTTTTTATCTGGTACATATCTCTACCTTTATTTTCGGGATAAAAAGATGGTACGTCTTGCCAAATCGTCTATTAAGGGAACGGTTGTGGGCTATAGTAATTTTCAGGCTGGGAATCCTCCGATTGTTGAATATACGGTTAACGGAACTACTTATAGCAAGCCATTACGGTATTTTATGATTAGAACGGTTTCGCTTCCATGGGGCCCTATAAGTGCATCTGATAACTTTACAAGAGAGGAAATGTTGGCAAATTCCCTAACCTTTTATCGTAATTCTTTTATATCGTTTAATAACTTAATGCGAACGCATTTTCCAGTCTATTCGAAGATGACGGTATGGTATGATCCTGAAAAACCAAACAGGGCTTATGTGGAACGATACTGTGGGATCAACAAACTTTATAAATTGTTGGGCATTGGTAGTGCTATATTGTTAATCATGGTCTACGCTGTTGTAGTGCTTGCTTATTTGTTAAAGAGGTGAGGTATAGATGTCAAAAGCTAGTCAACAAGCTGCAATTCGATCGCAGATTAGTTCAGCTCAATCAAAAAAAGAAGGTTATTTAGAAGAGGCAAAAAAAGTCAAGGAAATATATGACGAGTTACGGAAAATTAAAAGTGAATTTGTTAAGCAGAAAAAAGCTGTAGCTTCTAAAAAAGATGAATATGATGAATCTTGGACTGGAAATTTGCATGATACGAAATTTGTTACACCCGCAGGTAATCTGATTTCATATTTTGATTCTAGTATTAAGGCCATGGACGAAAATATTGATGAGTTACTCATAAAAATTAATGAGTATGAGAATAAAGCTTTGGAGATGGATGGACTTATTGGTCAGCTAGGAATATTGTTAAACAATATAAGTGGTTGGATTGAAAGTTTCTTCAACTAACTGCAAAATTTCATTAACCACCTGAATTTATTTCAGGTGGTTTTCTTTTGTATTTCTCATCTTCTCACAGTATGGTTCATGTGGTATAATGAGACAAGGGTTGCTCCTCGTTTCAGACGAGTTTATGGATTTCAGGATAAGTTAGTAGGTGAGAAGAGTATTTCTGTCAGCCTCCTATACACCTGTTAACAGCTATCCACGATAAAAGGAGATTGTAGCTTGGTTTTATTAGTATTAGGGATTTTGGTTTTGCTCATTCTAATCTTAAAAAGGAAACAGAAAACTGCTAAAAAATCTGAAGGAAAGGCCAAGAAAAGAAATTGGCTATTAATAGGTTGCTTATCCATAGTGATTCCAATGGTAATCTTCACAGTGTTCAGTCCGATTTTTTCTCTAATGGATATGTGGGGGCTATTTGCCCATGCAAGTCGAACTGAGATTGAGCAAGCTGTGCATCGTTCTTATCAAAATTACGGTCTTACAGGACAGTTTGAGTTAGAAAAATACGAGAAAAACTATACAAGTGTAGGAGGATTTATAATCCATGGTACCTACAGTGAAAATATAGCCGGAAAAACCTATGAGGTTAAAACTCGATTTAAATACTATACTCGCTTTTCGGAAAATAAAACATATGGAAAGACAGATGCAGAGGTTGATTACAAAAATGGTAAAAGAATTTATAATGTTTTCCCAGAATTAGCCTATTTAGGGATTGAGGTTAGTCCAGGCACCAGCGAGTTTTTAAAAACACTGGACAGTTCAATCAAAGATCCTAAACTGTCTGATTTGAAGTATCAAGGTATTGGTTTTGAATTTAATAACCAATCTGATAATATCTATCTTTATAATGAAATATTAGAGGAAAATCAAAGCAAGGGCCAAGCTCTGCAAGGAATGTATCCAATGGATGCTCAATATCTGTTCCAAAAAGAGATTTTTATACCAACATTTGAATTTCAGTATTTCGTTCCAAAAGAAAAAAGAGATCTCTTGTATGATGACTATCTAAAAGAGCTTGAAGCGCTCATGAAGGAATTTTTTGCCAACCAACCCCTACCACGCGGTCTTTATGCTGTCAAAATTGCTAAATATAAAGAGGATAAACTTGTCAGTGATAGTGGTGTATACTATGTGAGGATTGAAAATCGTCAAGTTGTAAAGCTGTTGCAAAAATTAGAGTAGGAGTTGCTAGGGCTAGTCCAGTTTTTTGTTCAGAACCTCCAGTTGTGTCTGTTAAAATTTGATTTTCCCAGTGGACAATTGTCCACTTTTTTTATATAATAAAACTAAACCGAATTGGTTGAGTTTTAGAGGTGTAAGCTCAACCATCGATTTGTTTTTCTAAGAGAGATATTCTCAATAAAACATCACAATAGGAGGTGAAGTATGTACCAACCAGAAAAACTCAAGGCTCGGAGGAAAGAGTTGAAACTGACACAGAAGGAAATTGCAGAGCAACTTGGGATTAGTTTTCAGGCTTACTCGGCTTGGGAACGTGGAATTAAGGAACCATCCAAGGAGAAGGTTACCCAGCTAGAAAAGATTTTAAAAGTTGCAAAAGGGTATTTTACTCAGATTGAGATTGTTCGTCTCTACAATAGTCTCTCCAAGCAAGGGAAGGACAAGGTTGTGCTCTATGCTCGCAACCTGGCTCAAGAAGAACAAACTCAGAAGGTGGCGACCATGCCAGAGCGCCTCTACGAGTACCGTGTCTATGAACGTATGTCAGCAGGGATCGGGGCTTCGGTCTATGATGACCAGAATTTTGATACGGTTTACTTTAACGAGGAGTTGGCCCATGATTTTGCATCTTGGGTATCTGGGGACTCTATGGAACCTAAATATCAAAATGGTTCGGTAGCTCTGATTCGAGAGACGGGATTTGACTATGATGGGGCAGTTTATGCAGTGGTTTGCAACAACCAGACCTATATCAAACGGGTTTATCGGGAGGAAGATGGCTTGCGTCTGGTCTCTATCAATCCTAAATACAAGGATATTTTCATCTCCTATGAGGAAGATCCTCGGATTGTGGGGATTATTGTTGGGAATTTTGTGCCGATGGAGGGTTAGCCTATGGGCTACTTTGATTATTCCAGAGAGCCCAAAAGTGATATTGCCTTTGTCGACATGAAATCCTTTTATGCCAGCGTTGAGTGTGTGAAAAGAGGCTTGCATCCGCTGAAGACCTCGCTTTGTGTCATGAGTCGCGCGGATAATTCGACTGGCCTTATCCTAGCTTCCTCTCCTATGTTTAAGAAGATTTTTGGCAAGTCCAATGTTGGTCGGGCTTATGATCTGCCTTTTGATATCAAAACGCGCAAATTTTCCTATTACAATGCTCGAAAGCAAGGCTTTCCTACTGACTCAGACTATGTTCGCTACATCGAAGATTGGGCTCAAGTGACTTTGATTGTGCCACCTAGGATGGATGAATACATAGCGGTCAATATGGAAATCCAGCGAATCTTTCAAAACTATGGTAGTCCAGATGATATTTATCCCTACTCTATCGATGAGGGCTTTATTGATCTGACTAGTTCGCTCAACTATTTTATCCCAGATAAGAGTCTCTCTCGCAAAGACAAGCTGGATCTGCTTTCTGCTCGTATCCAGAGGGATATTTGGAGGCAGACAGGGATCTACTCTACAGTGGGTATGTCCAATGCCAATCCCTTACTGGCTAAGTTGGCTCTGGATAATGAGGCCAAGCACACCCCGACCATGAGGGCCAACTGGTCTTACAAGGATGTGGAAGAGAAGGTCTGGGCTATTCCCAAGATGACGGACTTTTGGGGGATTGGCAGGCGGATGGAGAAACGCTTGCATGCTCTGGGGATTTTTTCCATCAGAGAATTGGCCATCAGTAATCCAGACCAGTTACAGAAAGCTCTGGGTCAGGCTGGCCTGCGTTTGTGGTTTCATGCTAACGGGATTGATGAGAGCAATGTTCACAGGCCCTATAAAGCTAAGTCTCAAGGGTTAGGAAATTCTCAAATCTTGCCGAGAGACTACGTGAAGCTACGGGATATCGAAATTATTCTCCGAGAAATGGCGGAGCAGGTGGCTATTAGGCTGAGAAGGGCGGGTAAGAAAACAACCCTTGTCTCTCTCTATGTTGGTTTCTCTAAATAGGAGGTCAGGTCGTCTATTCACACACAAATGAAGGTCGAACCGACCAATAATACAGCTATCTTAACGGATTATGTTTTGAAGCTATTTCATAATAAATACACTTCTGGAGCGGTCAGAAGTGTCGGAGTCAACTATTCAGGATTTGTGGACGAGTCCTTTGGCTTGGTCTCCCTCTTTGATGATGTTGACAAGTTAGAAAAAGAAGAAAGGCTCCAGACGGCTATTGACTCCATTCGGGAACAATTTGGCTTCACTTCTCTCTTAAAGGCCAATGCACTGGAAGAATCCTCTAGGAGTCTTGCCAGAAGCAAGCTGATTGGGGGACATTCTGCTGGAGGATTAGATGGATTACAATGATTGATCGTTCTTATTTACCTTTTCAATCTGCACGAGACTACCAAGATCCAGGCATGCAGAAGTGGATGGGCTTTTTCCTCTCAGAGCATACCAGCTCGCTTGGTGAAGAAAAAAATCGTGTTGATTTTTCAACGAATTTGAATTCAGTTGAGACACTACTCTTGCTTTCTCAGCTTTATGTTGGTCAATTAAAGGGATGTTTTCTTGTCAAGGAAAGAAAGCAAAAAATGACGATCATCGGTGAGGTGAGCGAATTATTACCTCAAACTCTATCTATTAGGACAAATGAGGGATATAGGCTGGTAGAGATTGTAGATATTCTCGAAATTCGACTGTGGGAGGAGGGAGTGTATGACTAGAAAAGACTTGTATGAAAACAAACTACAGATGGATTATTTTTCAGATAGTTACATCCGCTTTGAAGAGGATTTCCAAAAATACTCTGCCTTGAATGTTCCCTTGACTTTTTTGATCGATGATATCCTACGAACCATGGCGATGAATCAGAAAAACTACTTTGTCTTAAACAAGGAAAATGCCAAGGATGGGCGGGAGCATCGCTTTTATTTTAGGGTAGTGACAGAAAAAGAGTGCCCCAGAAATCGAACCTATGCATACGCTGGACTCAAAAATAGTAGTCAGTGACTAGGTGTGGGAGAGGGAAGTCTGATCTAGGGGAGATAGCTTGTGAACGTCAGAAGATTTCATGGTATTGGAATTCGAAACACCATCTTTTGTCTGTGGAGTTCTTGCAGAAACTTATGATGGATGTTCTGATGAGATAAGGCAAGGGGCACTCTCTTTTTTAGATGAGCGTTTATTTGAAAACGTGGTTGGATTTGAGAACAGCTATCTTCAATGATCATCTTACTTTACAGAGTCATACCAAAATATCCATGTATATTTGTGGATGTTTTTTAATTTTACAGATAGAAAAAGAGAAGACCAAATGGTCTTCTCAACGGGGGAACTGAAATAATGGAAAAGAATCAATCAAAGAGGGTTATTAGTCTTTGAAATTCTTTTGGAAGATGAGGAGAGACAAGATAGAAGTAATGGCTGCCAAGAAGAGGAAGGCACTTGCTTCTTGTTCCCCAGTTGCAGGGAGTAGTCTTTCCTTGTCTTCTTTGACTGTAGCTGTAACAGGAGCTTTTTCATCTTTTGATGATGAATTATCTGTTACGACTGGCGCAGGTTTTTCAGTCTCTCTTGGTAGAACATACTCAGGAAGAGTCACAACTGGTGGCGCCTCTGTTCCAACTGAGCTTTGTTTGCTACCTACCTCAATCACTCGATCTTGAGCTGGTGTTGCTTCTGTTTGGAGAACCTTGCGATTGTCACCGTCCACTTCAACATACTCGACTAAGAGACCGTCTTTTCCTTCTGATAGAACTTGCTCTTTTCCTTTGTCTAATTGTGGGTTTTCGCGACGAATAGTCTTAAACGGTACGATCTTATTGACGATTTCCAAGCTTGGAAGTGTAAAGACAAGGTCTTTTACCCCTTCCTCAGGACTTGAAGAAGTAATTGGTTTCTCTGGTTGAGTCGGCTTTTCAGGCTGAGCAGGCTTTTCAGGCTGAGCAGGTTTTTCAGGCTGAGCTGGCTTTTCCGGTTGCGCCGGTTTCTCAGGTTGAGCAGGTTTTTCCGGTTGCGCTGGAGTTTCCGGTTGAGCAGGTTTCTCAGGCTGAACTGGTTTTTCAGGCTCAGCAGGTTTTTCAGGTTGAACTGGATTCTCAGGTTGCGCTGGAGTTTCCGGTTGCGCCGGTTGTTCAGGTTGAGCCGGTTTTTCAGGTTGAACTGGCTTTTCAGGTTGAGCGGGTTTTTCAGGTTGAGCTGCTTCGAGCTTGCTGATTTGTTCGAGAGCAGTTTTTAGCGCTTGATTGACTGCTTCCTGAGTTTTAGCTTCTTGGATTGCAGCAATGGCTTGGTCAGCAATTTCTAATAATTTCTTTTTAGCTTCCTTGTTGGATCCAAGCTCAGCGACTTTTTTCTCGATAGCTTTTGTCAAGCTGTCCATAGCCTTATCATACTCAATTTCCGGTTGTTTTGGCTCAGCTGGTTGATCAGGTTTAGAAGGTTCTTCAGGCTGTTCCGGTTGCTCTGGACTAGGTTCCTCTTGGCCTTTTTGATAGTTCTCATCCTTGGATAGGATATCTTGTAGGGCACTGACTGTCAACATGACATCCTGAACATCCACTGCATCAGCACTGAGTTGGTTTCTCAATTTTTCTAGATTTGCTTGGAAAGCTTGGCGTGCAGTAGCCGTATTCTTCAAGCCTGCTGGATCAAAGTTGGACAGATCGTCTTTCCATTTTGAGATAGACTGGATGATATCTGTCTTGCTGTAGAGTTCACTACCTTCGCCACGAGTGATGAATTGGTCTACCTGAATACCGATATTTTGAGACAAATCATTTCGATTAGGATCTAGTTGAAGGGTGACTGCGTGCAAGTTTTCGTCCAGACCTTTTAAGCTAACCAGAGTTTGATTGCCTTGGCGTTGGGCTGCACGACCGCTAAAGTATTTCTTACCGTCAATAGTTGAAGCATTTCCCATGCCATCTTGGTAAGGAACTTCTTTGCCATCTAGGAAGACTTTGTAGATACCATGATTTGGATCAACATAGCCCTTGATATCAAGTCCAGTACCGTAGAAGTAGGCTGTGACAGTTGTCTTTTTCTTTTGCTCATCAGTTAAGCGACCAAAGGATGCCCAAGACTCCGTTTTTTGGTACTTGTCTGTCGAATTGGTTTCATGGTGCCAGCCAGGACTATAATCCAACTGACTAGCTTGATCATCATAACTTGTTTGGTCCTTGATCAGCAATTCAGCTTTCATCACTTGGATGGTTGCATCGGTAGCAAAACCGAGCAGGGCACCATCAGTGACTGAAGTTAGCTTGGCTTTGAAGTCAAAGATAGAGTCGGCTTGTTCTGTAAAGTCAATCGTTGGGATGGTCACAGTCTTTTCTGTTTCTCCGTCTTTAAAGGTCACATCTTGAGTTGTATCTTGGTAAACTTTACCGTGGACTCCAGTTCCAGGTTCTGTGATGAAGCGCACAGTAGCAGCCCCCTTGCTTCCACCAACACGTTTAATCTTAACAGTGACGGGTTTTCCTTTTTCGACTTCGTAGTTGGTAGACTCGAGTTCAAACATTCCTTTGCTATCATTGTTTAGGGTGTAGATTCCTTCTGTAGCAATTGGTTCACCTGTTTTGTTCACGAGGGTAATAGTGTGTTGACCTGGTGCTAAATCGCCTGTCTCAAAGACTTTTTGGCTGCGTTTACGGCTAGCATTCTTAGTTTGCACATCTGCAACCTTTTGGCCATCAACGTAGACGGACATTTCTCCATGACCTGGGTCGACTGTAGAGACGACATAGGCCTTGGTTCCTGTGAAGGTATAGCTTACTTTGGCATCTTTTTGATTGGTCCACATAGAAGTGCCACGAACACCTTCAGATTCATTGTACCAAGTTGTTCCGGCTGTATCTGCCGTTGTGTTTGAGTGGTATTCCAGTCCAAGAGGGTAGCCATCTGTCTTTTCAATGCTGCTTGGTATCTTATAGACTGAGAAGTTGGTCAAGATTGGAGTTGCTTGAGCACCAGTGATGGTTACACGAATTTTTTGTGCTTCTACAGGCTTGCCTTGAACCAAGCGACGGTAACCAACGGTCGAACCTTCGCCATATGTCACCCAACGTCCGTTGATTTCAACTTCAATCTTGAAACCAGAGATACGTTGACCTTTGGCGATATCTTCCTTGAGTTCAACGACGTCAAAGCGTCTCTTTTGCCCCAAATCGACTGTAAAGCTACCGGTTGTGGCATCATTTGAGAGCGCCCAGCTGGTGTCATCTTTACCGTCTGTGAGGTGGCTTTCCTTGTAAAGGTGGTTTTGACGAGTAGAACTTGCTGTTACAGTCGCACCTTTGGCAAAGTCAGTCGCATACATTTGATCTAGGGTTGCCTTGAATTCCTTCAAGCGAGCCACATCTGCATCGGCGAATTTTCCTTCTTTATTTGGTGGAATATTGAGAAGGAGCGGGGTTCCACGGCCAACAGACTTGAAGTAGATATCCATCAATTCTTTGAGTGATTTTGGCTGTTGGTTGTCATGATAGAACCAGCCCGAACGGATCGAAACGTCAGCTTCCCCTACAGAGTACATATCACCATCAGGGTCACCATGGTTGAGGTATTCGTTTTTCACATCGTCTGTGATGTTGGCCCTTTTGACTTTATGCCAGACAGGGTCACCTGCGATACCTCGTTCATTTCCGATCCAGCGAACGCTTGTTGGTTGAGCAGAGAAGATAGCGATATCTCCTTCGGCTTCTTTGATGTATTTGAACCATTCATCAAAGGTATAGGTTACTTTTTGGGCACCGCTACCACGCGCACCGTCCATCCAAACCTCGATAAATTTCCCTTTGTTACCGTATTTCGGATTACCAAGGATTTCTTTCAGCTGGTTGAGATAGTATTGGTTGTATTCTTTTTCGGTTGCGACATGGTATTTTGGATGATTAGCATCCCATGGTGACAAGTAAACACCCATATTCATGTCGTACTTGCTAGCAGACTTGGAAACTTCTTCGAGAAGGTCACCCTTTCCATCTTTCCATGGACTAGCAGCTACGGTATGGTTGGTGTACTTAGATGGGTAAGCAACGAATCCGTCGTGGTGTTTAACAACCATAATAGTTCGTTTGAAGCCCGTTTCCTTCAGAGTGCGAATCCACTGGTCAGTATCCAAGTTGGTTGGATTGAAGTATCGAGGGTCTTCTTTCCCATTTCCCCATTCAGAATTGGTATAAGTATTCATTCCGTAGTGGATGAAGGCTGCCAATTCTTCCTTGTGGTAATCGAGTTGAGCCTTGCTTGGAAGAGGTCCATGATTGCCAATCTCAGTTTCCTTATCTTCTGGATGAGCGACTGGTGGAGTCGGAGTCGTTGGATTAGCTGTATCAGCGGCTGGCTCGTATTCAAAGACGACTTCATTCACGCCTTTTTGCTGGATAGTTGCTTCCAGGCTAGTTTTGACTGGACGGTAGCCAGCAATGTCTTTTGCATGGAAGGTGTTGACAAAGGAAACGTCATACTCTTGACCATCATTGTTATCAACTGTCGCTTCCGCTAGTTCAGTAGTGGTTCCTTTTTGACGGTAGTAAACTTTGAAGGTGCCTTTGTTGACTTTATAGACTACCTTGATGATACGTGTACCGGCAGGCGCTTTGCTGACAACATTGTGATCTTCAGTCCAAGTATCTTTTAGCTGTTTATTGACTGCTACGCCATCAATGGATACAATTTCGTATTTGTCTTTATTCTTCTGATAGAAGTCCGTCTTCTCAATTTCTTTTTTGAAATTATAGTCAAATGGCGAATCAACAGCTGTCTGTTCGATAAAGGTATCATTATCTTTGACAGGATTTCCTTCTTCGTCTTCGTGTTGGATAACCACACGACCGTATTCAACTCCCTTGGTCAAGGTAGCGATCCCATCTTGGTTGAAGGAATATTCGTTGCTTCCGATAACAGCTTTCTCATTCCGAAGCATACGCCCCTCATCAGTAAAATAGTAACGATTTCCGTTATCACCTTGGTACCAGCCTTTCACACCATACTTGGCAATCATGTCCTTCACCCATTTCAGTTGTTCAGGTGAAAGGACGAGTCCGCCACCAAAGCGATCCTTTTCAGCCACACCATTGTCAACGGTTCCGTGTTGGTGAACACCCAGAACTTTTCCTTGGCTATCGACAATCCCGCCACCAGACAAACCAGATACAGAAGTGGTTTGGTAGGTGATACCAGTCGTTCCCTTATCATCATAGGACTCAACAGATCGGATGGTCCCATCTGCCTTGTAAAGCTGACCAGCTAGGATAGGCTGTTTCAGTTCTTTGGAACTCGAGTCAGTTGGGTAGCCAATCGTACTGATGGCTTCTCCCGGCTGATGCGTCTTGTGCTCCGCCAAAGGTGCAAAGGTTGCTGCTTTGTTTGGACTAGCAATCGGAAGAGGAATAGGAGCTTCTACAAGAGCAAGGTCGTTTTTATAGCCTTTTCCAAACTCTTTCTTGTTCCAGAAATGGATGTCCTTTTCTCTGAATAAAACCGTAGTTCCAGAAGATGGCAGTGAATTTTTCTTTTCGCTGTTTGAACCAACGTTATAGTAGAACTGGGCAGATTTTCCACCACGAATGTGACCTTCGCCAGTTTCTTTATTGGCCTCTAAGAAGTTATGAGCAACGGTAAGGATCAGATTAGGTGCAACAAAGATACCAGATCCTGAAACGAGGTAGCGTTGCTCCCCTGCATTGTAAGTGCTGTAAACCATAGTGGCAGCAGTAGCAGGTTGTCCCTCGTAGTTGATGTGTTTGAGGTCTTGTCCACCGTTAATGATGGCACGGTTTCCGTTCTCAGTTTCTTTTGGAGCTTCTTCCTTGTCCTTTAGAATGCTCTTAGTTTCTACTTTTGGACTAGCTTTCTGGTCAACGATAGTAGTCGTATCGAGTTCTTTGACAGGTGTGTCTGGATAGGCACGGTCCTGAATGTCTTCAGGGAGCAAGTCAGCACTGTTGGTATCGGCAGCAGGTCTTTCTTGTTTTTCAGCTTCTACACGACCTTCTTTTTTGACTGGTTCAGCCTTGGTCTCTTCTATATCTGCGACTTGTTTCATTTGCTGATCTAAATTGGATGTCGTAGCAGGAGACGTTTCGTCTGCACGCACGGTTCCAGAAGCAAAAAATGCCAGTCCCACGATAACAGATGCCACACCTACAGTCAACTTCCGAATGCTAAATGTTTGCCCTTTTTCAAAAAGGTATCGATTCATAATATACTCCTAGTTTTTAGAAAGGCAGTCAGCTACTGCCCAAGCCCAAGTCTGACTTGGTTACAACTTGATTTAATGAAAAACTCTCTGATAATTTGTAAGCCACCTTACCTCCTGTTTATAAAGCGATTTCATTTTAAGATAAAAAAATTTAAAAGGTCATTTCTCCCTTAAAATGACTGAAAACTTTTAATATAACAAATATACTAAATTAATGAAAGAATTGCAATAGCAAAAAGCAAAAAAATAAATATAAATTAAAGAAAATCAGTTACTTTTTAAAGAAAAAACGCATCCTTTCATGACTCAAACTAAATGAAAGGATACGTTTTAAAAAGAAATTAGAGTATTTTTTGGAGAGACTCTTGGATGGTTTGGGGGTCTGTTTTGGAAGAGAAGCGCTCAAGGACTTGCCCATCTCGACCAATGAGAAACTTAGCAAAATTCCATTCGATTCGTTTTCCTAGCGGGCCAGACTTCTGGTCTTTTAGCCAAACATAAAGAGGATCTGTTTCCTTGCCGTTGACCTTAATCTTGGCAAAGCGAGGGAAAGTTGTCTGATAGTGTAGGCTACAGAAACTATTGATTTCCTCTGCGCTGCCAGATGCTTGTCCCATGAACTGATTGCAAGGGAAATCTAAGATTTCGAATCCCTGATCTCGATAGCGTTCATAGAGTTCTTGAAGTCCCTGGTACTGGGGCGTTAAACCACATCCAGTAGCAGTGTTGACAATCAAGAGAACTTTGCCACGATAGCTCTCCAGGGGAGTTGCTTGGTTGTTTTGGTTCAAAACAGAAAAATCATATATACTGGTCATGAGGGCCTCTTTTCTTTTTCTACATTGTAACAGTTTTTACTCTTTTCGTCGAGTTGGATGAGAGAAGTTGTTGAAAAAATACACAATGGTACATAAATCTGGACAAAATGATGCTCCTTTTATGAAACATGGTATAATAGGCCTATATAGCTAAATGGAGTGTACCTATCACTAGGGAATGAGAAAAAGGATAAAACAGCCATGTCAACAGTAAAAAGTGATCTAAATATTGCGCAAACATATGCGACTCAGCTTAAAAATGCTTGTCAATCGTTAACAGCGATCGCTGCGGCTAGTCAGGATGACTTAACGACCTTTCAAGGGAATAACAAGGCTCATCAATGTCTGACAAAGGATCAAAATCTAGCTAGTCAGATAACAGCCGCTGTCACCCTAACTTCCGAACGACTTCACTCTGTAGCGAGCGATTTTGAGGCGCTAGATGAAGCGGGTGCCAATGGTTTTAGGAGTCATACATGAGCACGTTAGATGAGTTGAAGAACAGAGAGCGAGAACTCTTGTACCAGCTAGAAGACAATGGAAAAGAGAACTACCGCACTAAAGAACTGATAGAAACCTTTGAAGGATATGATAGAGCCAGCCACCGTTATCAAAGTGATTTGTGGGAGGCAGCCTATCAGAGCCGATATGCAGGACAGTTGGAAGAAACGCTCCTGCAAAGAAACCAACTCAAAAACCAAATCTTTGAGGACCTCACCTACCACATGGATGATTTGAAGAAAGAAAAGTTCCGGTTAGAGGGAGACTTGGATGCGGTTTACTATGAAAGACGCAAGGAACTAGAAAGAGAGGAGGAGACACGTCATGGGCATTGATATGTATTTGGAACAATCACAACTACAAAGTTCAAGTGTAGCGACCATGTGTCAATCTCAGGTGGAGGCTTATCAAGCCTTGCAATCAGCCATCCAAAAGTTTTCAGAGGATACGGAGAGTCTAAAGGGCGACGCTTATGATTCGGCTAGAAGTTTTTTTGCAAGTGTCTTGCTACCCTTGAGCAAAGGGGGACAGCTCTATGCCGAAACCTTCTCTCAAGCCATCAAGAAATTACCAGCAGACTACCAAAGTATGGTCGACAGCAAGAGTTGGCGCGAGGATGATCTGCTTGATAAGATCCGTCAGGAAGAGCAAATGATCGCCTATCTAGATGAAGTCAACCAATCCCTTTCTTCCTTGACCATGGATAGCGAAGAAAAAGGGAGATTGAGACGTAGTAATGTGGAGCTCATGAGAGGACACCACGCGAATAAACGTGTCTATGAAACGATTTTGAAAGACCTGCGTGCCTATGATAGCTACTCAGGAGGACTGTTCGATGATCTAGACAGTATTGACGTGCAGTTGAGTCGCGGACTGGCCCAGATCGAATCGAGCTGGGATGCAAAGAAAGGCGTCTTTAAAGTCCCATCTGACCTGACTTGGGCCAACTACCTGACTGCCTATGCTGATACAAAGGACTTGCAACTCAGCCGTCAAGAGAAGGCCTTTGTCCAAACCATGATGGCGGAATACGGCTTTGACGCAGAGACAGCCCAACAGCTTTTGACCATCAAGCAAGGGATAGACAAGAAGTTCCCAACCTCTAGCCAAGAGTTCCGTGACTATATCTTTTTGCGAGTCATCGGTGCAGCAAACTATGATGGGTTTCAGTGGAACGAAACTGCGGGTCATTTGAAAACTTATTTTTATAATGTGACTGTTGGTAGCTCGATTACAGGAAAATCAAGAACAGTAGAAAAACCGCTTCTTGAAATTTTTAAAGAACTTGGAATTGAAGATGCAAAAGATGCAAAAAAATTGCTTTATAATCTTAGATTGCAGCATGAGATGGCGGGTGGGGAATATAGAAATACAAAGAGTTTAAAAGAAAATGATCCTAAACTATATCAGAATTATAAAGATAAGTATGAAAAAGTTTATGGCAAAAATAATAAATTTGACCAATTTTGGGATAGAAAACTAAAGGCTTATTCTAACAATGGAGCAGGTCACGCAGACTTTACCCACCAGTCCATTACCATGGCTACTCATCTGAATCCTAGCAGTTTCCAATCATCCGATTTCTATGGCGGTAGAGAGCGTGTCAAGGACCTTTCTGGCTGGGAGGGAGACACAACATTTAATGCAAACGATATGAAGCCAAGCATCGGCGAGGATGATTACAAGGCGGATTTGGACTCGGTTAACCTCATCGGCCGTATGCAGAAGGGACAATCCTATGATCAAGCAATCTCTTCTTACTATGCTGACCTTCAAAAGGATTCGACTCTTAGAGAAAGAGAATTCTTAAAAAATAAGGATTGGAAAGAAGTTAGAAGTACTATTTATGCTAGCATCCTTCCATTAGAGGTTATGGAAAAAGGTGAAGACGCCATTAAAGCATATATCGAAAGTAACTATCCAGAAGTATCGACATTTTTAAATCGCTTGGAAGCCATGGCGGAGTAGGAGAATGATGATGAAGAAAATATTCAGTATATTAGCTTTAGTCTTACTAGTTGTATTATTTTGTTTTTACTTTTTTCCTAAACAACCTAAAAATATTTTTGATGAAATCTACCAGGAGACAGAGAAAACATATCGCTCAAATAATATTTTAAGGCATATAGATGGGTTTAAAATCAGAGCAGTTTGGCCAAGTGATGACCCTAATATTTTGTATACTCCGTTCGGATTATACAACAAAGAGAAAACACCATCAGATTATTCTGAGATAGAAATTGGGTTTAATTTTGAATATACATCTCAATTAAGCTCCGTTACATTTGAGAGGCAAGTAGGACCAAACACGAGAGTTAGGATATGGAATAAATATACTTATCAAGACCGTACTTTAAAAAAATCTGTGAGAGTAGTTTTAAAGAAAGCAGATACGGAAACTTATATCGAAGACGAAGCTCAGGTGAAATCCTACCTAGAGCAGTATGGTATCACTGCCAAGGATTTGGATTCTTATTACGACGAAATCGTAAATCAGAAAGTCCTGAAAGATTGGTGCTCGATTTATGACAGTAAATACTCGCCAAGCAATTATGGCGAGGTGAAAGTCGAAACCCAGTGGGAGAATTGGTGACAATATGAAGAAAACACTCGGTTTAGTAGCCTTATTCGTGATAATCGTATCATCTTGTTTTTACTTTTTTTCTAAACAACCTAAAGATATTTTTGATGAAATC
>NZ_KV808801.1:0-43455 GCF_001812375.1 Streptococcus sp. HMSC077F03 | reverse complement strand
CAACCTAAAAATATTTTTGATGAAATCTACCAAGAAACGGAGGAGACTTATCGGTCAAATAATATTTTAAGAAACATAGATGGGTTTAAAATCAGGGCCGGTTGGCCAAGTGATGACCCCAATATATCCTATACTCCTTTTGGAAAGTATGAAACTCTGCCCAAAGGATATAGTGACATAACCATTAACCTTAATTTTGGAGAAGGGATAAAGGGGGTGTTGATTCTTTTTGAAAGAAAGACTGATTCGAATATTACCCTATGGTATTCGGTGCACTATAACATAAAAAAGAAAGTACTCAAAAAGGAGCTTGCGATTTTTGAAGAGCCAAGGAAGCCAGGTCAATTTATTGATGATGAAGAAAAAGTAAGAGAATATTTAAGAAAAAATAATATTTCCAAAGAAGAATTAGAGAAAGACTTCGACGAAATCGTCAATCAGAAAGTTTTAAAAGACTGGTGCTCTATTTATGACAGCAAGTACTCGCCAAGCAATTATGGCGATGTCAAGGTTGAAACCCAGTGGGAGAATTGGTGATAGGTTGTACAGATTTTACTTATAGGTAAATTTCACTGTTGATAAGGAATTTATTGAAGAAACTAATTTTGAGCTATGGAAACAGTATGAATGTTATTATGATAACGAAATTGATGATTGGGTGGTTATATGTGAAATAAAATCACGTTGATATTAAAATAGAATGGGGAAATCTAAAACTGTAATTATTATGAAGATTAATAAAATATTTAAATATATCTCGTTACTTATAGCACTAATACTGCTGCCATTCTTTTGGAAAATTATGGTTAGTGAGGTTATTTCTATTAATTTGAAAGCTTCTCAGGGAAATTTATTTATATTAACTTTCATATTTTGGTTAGAAATACTTTTATTATTGGTAATATATGACCTAGTAATTTTTAACTTATATAGTATTATACGCTATTATTTGAGAGAACTGGGTGAATTGGCAGTAAGAACGAAAAAAGTAAGCTGTGCACTTTACATAATTAGATTGAACTATTATTTTCTAAGACTAAGCCGATTATTGCGATTAGGTTGGGTAACTTATGATAGTGACGAAAAAAGTTTGGTATGGATAGGAATATCTAAACTCACATTGACTAAACTAATGTTTAACATATTTAAGATTATAATAAGTATACCTATGCTGTTGGCATTTTTATCCGCTTGCTTTTCATTGAAAATATTGAGGGTAGATATTACCTATTATTTATCTAAGTTTCAAGAAATTTTGATAAGTATATTGCAAATAAAAGTAAATGTTAGTGATATCTTTTTGAGTTTGCCAGCTATTGTGGCTTTAGTGACAATATTACCGACAGTTTTCTTCTTCTATTTCTATAGTCAAAAACGTGATGTTAGAAAAGTGATTGATAAGGAAAATGGTCAATATTTTGAAGAAGTTATCTTACTGTTTGAAAAATTGTTGATTTGGGTCAATCATCATATTTACCAGATATCTAAAAATTTTGATTATGTTATTAATTGTCAAGATTCGATTATTGAAATGTTTTTAGAAAAGAAAATTCCTAATTATATGTCTTTAACTGAGAAAAGATATTATAGACCAAAAGGAATTGAGGGATTTAGTTTTTTAGATATAGCTAATTTAAGTGAATTAGAAGAAATTGTTACTAAATTGACGAGTGATAGATTAATTAAATTTACACGTATATTCTCGGTTAATCGATTTGATATCTGGCAATTCTATTTGAGGGATTTTAATTCATTAAGCGAAGAAAAGGAAATCGAAAAATTATTCTACACCCAAAAAGGGATGGCTTCTAAATTAGCAAATTATTGCACGTATCCAGATGATGTTACTAAAGATAAATTAGAACAGGAGAGAAAAAATGAGCGATTGTACTTATCTTGGTCTATTTATACTGATTTAGAGCTATTATATAGGTTAATGAGAATGAGAAACTCATTAAGATCATATCTTTATTCTTCAAGGATGGAGCGATTAATACTAAAAGTATTGAATAAAGATAAGTAGTTACGTTTCATAGTTTAATTACAGAGTTAATCTTTTGATTTTATATATTAGTGATAGAAGAAATACGTCAAGTGTGTATCTTTACTAGTGAAATCTTGGGTAAATAACTAAGCATTGGAGGGATGACTGCAAGGCAGACTTGGATTCTTATTACGACGAAATCGTCAATCAAAAAGTCTTAAAAGACTGGTGTACCATTTATGACAGTAAGTACTCGCCAAGCAACTATGGTGAGGTCAAGATTGAAACCCAGTGGGAGAATTGGTGACGAGGGTCAGTAGATATTTTGGAAAATATCCTATGAATTGAAGTGGAAATCCCACCTAGAACGAACTAGGTGGGATTCTTTGCCTATAAAATGAGAAATTAGCGAATCTTGCTCTATTTTTTAACGTGTTCCGATAAAAAGGTGTAGGTCATGGTTCCAAAGATGGCACCAATTCCCAAACCTAAGACTAGTAAAGGGAGCATTTTATCGAACTGGGAGAGATTGTCCCAAAAGGTATTGAGGGGGAGATGCTGCACAAAGAGTTTGTGAAAGGCTGATAAGACAAACAATCCAATTGGAATACTGATGAATACACCCCAACTACGAAGGTTGATTTGACTTTTGCTGTAGCTTTTGTGATGGATTTCGGACGGGTCATCCTTGTCTAAATGTAAGTCGCGAACTGCTAGTCTCGCCCTAGATGCGAGGACGAAGATAAGTCCAAAATAGAGGTAGGGCATGGCATCTCGAACCAACTCTATGAAGCGTCCAAATAGGAGATAGAACAAGAAGAGTAGGAGGGAGGAGTATACGATTTGGATCAAGGCACGGGCACAAGCCTTGTAAATCATCTCTTGACGACATTCATCAAAAGGGCCTTGTATGTGAAAGAATAGTTTAAGTAAGCGAGTGGTGAAATCTTCTTTTTTCATGGGAGTAACCTTCTAAATGAGCGATTTTTGATTGACTTCTTTAAAGAGTTGATAGAGAGTATAGAAGTAAACCAAACTAAAAATGATACAGATTATTAGAAATACCAGGTATCTCCAATCCATAGGATTTGTTAAAAGTTGTGGAAAGGATACGAGGATAAAACAGAGAGATGCGTTTAGAAGACGTATTTTTTTTGATTGGATTTTCTGGGATCTCTGTCCCTTGTTCAATACAGGAAGGAATAAAAGAAAGAAAATCAAGAAAGGATGCTCAATATGTCCAGAAAGTAGGAAAAAGGTAACAAAGATACTGATAAAAACATGACTGATCAGTAGTCTAGCTAGTGCTTTCATAAGGTACCTCCTAGTCGTCTTCTTGGTCTTTCTTGGCCTTTTGAATGCGAAGAGAGACAATAATTTGTATGGCCACTCCGAAGAAGAGGGTAGCTAGGATAGTTGATACAAAATGCCCTGTATTTAAAAGAGAACCAAGATAATCCTTGCTATCATCGGTTAGGACATTCAGAAGCGGTATTCCAAAGAACATGCCCATGCCATAGATCAGACCAGCTTTTAGACCAGGAAAATGTAGCTGTTTACTTTCTTTCTTGCTTAACATTTCGGGGTCAATAGCTGTTATGCCCGTTTTTTTGGTTTGAGAGACCACATAGAGGGCAGCCATCATCGAAATGCCAAACACTACGAGAGGATAGCCGATAGCGACAATTTGTGGGTATTTATAAGCAAGGACAAAGGGGATGAGGTTGCCAAATATCATGAGATAAAAGAGAACGATAAAGACCTGATTCCCGATACGATCAGCCTCGCGCCGTTTGTGTTCGTCAAGGGGGCCAGAAATGCCGTATGTGCGTTTGATGAGTTTGTCAGTGAGAGTTTCTTTTTTCATTTGTTTGCTCCTTTTTTAAAAATCGTCTTCCCAAAAGAGGCTATTGAGGTCAGTTTGGAGGCTGCGGGCGAGATTGAGACAGAGTTCCAGGGTTGGATTGTACTTGTCGTTTTCAATCATGTTGATGGTCTGTCTCGAGACACCGATATCTTTGGCGAGCTCGAGCTGGGAAATGCCCAGTTCCTTGCGGAATTCTTTCACACGATTCATAGGGGCTCCTTTCTGATATGTCGTATATATTTGACTACATTATATTCTTTTGGGGATGAGATGTCAAGTATATATGACATATTTTTGAGAATTATTTTCGAAGAAACTTAGCCTTGTCTGACAAGTGCAAGCTGGTCAGATTTGTGGTAAAATAGATAGGATATGACAAAAGAATTTCATCATGTAACGGTCTTGCTTCATGAAACGATTGATATGCTTGACGTAAAACCTGACGGTATCTACGTTGATGCGACTTTGGGTGGAGCAGGCCATAGCGAATATTTATTAAGTAAATTGAGCGAAAAAGGGCATCTCTATGCCTTCGACCAGGACCAGAATGCCATTGACAATGCGCAAAAACGGTTGGCACCCTATATCGAAAAGGGGATAGTAACCTTTATCAAGGACAACTTCCGTCATTTGCAGGCACGATTGCAGGAGGCTGGTGTCCAGGAAATTGATGGAATTTGTTATGACTTGGGAGTGTCCAGTCCTCAGCTAGATCAGCGTGAACGTGGCTTTTCTTATAAAAAGGATGCGCCACTGGATATGCGGATGAATCAGGAAGCTCGTCTGACGGCCTATGAAGTGGTCAATCATTATGACTATCATGACCTGGTTCGGATCTTTTTCAAGTATGGTGAGGATAAATTTTCTAAACAGATAGCTCGTAAGATTGAGCAAGCGCGTGAGGTGAAACCCATTGAGACGACGACGGAGTTGGCAGAGATTATCAAGTCGGCCAAGCCTGCCAAGGAGCTCAAGAAAAAGGGACACCCTGCCAAGCAGATTTTCCAGGCTATCCGAATCGAAGTCAATGATGAGCTGGGCGCTGCAGATGAATCCATCCAGCAGGCTATGGACATGCTGGCTCTAGATGGGAGAATCTCGGTCATTACCTTCCATTCTCTGGAAGACCGCTTGACCAAGCAACTATTTAAAGAAGCTTCAACAGTGGAAGTTCCCAAAGGATTGCCCTTCATTCCAGATGAACTTAAGCCTAAGATGGAATTGGTATCCCGTAAGCCAATCTTGCCAAGTGCCGAAGAGCTAGAAGCCAACAATCGTTCGCATTCAGCCAAGTTGCGCGTGGCTAGAAAAATTCACAAGTAAGAGGAAAAACATGGCAGAAAGAATCGAAAAAACAAGCCAGTTATTGCAAACGAAGTTCAAAGGTTTTTCACGTGTGGAAAAGGCCTTCTATGTTTCGATTGCTGCAACAATGATTATCCTGGCAATTAGCGTTGTGTTTATGCAGACCAAGCTACTACAAGTTCAGAATGAATTGACCAAGGTCAATGCTCAAATCGAAGAAAAGAAAACCGAGCTAGACGATGCCAAGCAAGAGGTCAATGAATTGATTCGTTCAGAACGTTTGAAAGAGATTGCAAACTCCAAGGATTTGCAGCTGAATAACGAAAATATCCGAGCAGCGGAGTAAGAAATGAAACAGTGGAAAGAAAAAATCATCCGTTATGCCGTTCGTAACCGTAAATCTCCAGAAGAAAATCGTCGAAGAGTAGGGAAAAGCCTGAGTTTATTGGCTGTCATACTCTTCGCGGTCTTTTTGGTCAACTTTGCGGTCATCATCGGAACGGGTAAAAAATTTGGTAAGGACTTGGTTCAAGAAGCTAACAAGGTTCACCAAACAACCAAGACGATTCCTGCAAAACGAGGGACTATATACGATCGAAATGGGACACCTATTGCAGAGGATGCGACTTCGTATAATATCTATGCCGTTATTGACAAGACCTACAAGTCAGCAACAGGCAAAATTCTCTATGTAGAGGATTCTCAATTTAATAAGGTAGCTGAAATTTTCCATAAGTATCTGGATATGGAAGAGTCCTATGTCAAAGAACAGCTTTCTCAACCAGATCTAAAACAGGTATCTTTTGGTACCAAGGGAAATGGGATTACCTATGCCAATATGATGGCCATTAAAAATGACCTAAAAACCGCTGGTGTTGAGGGGATTGACTTTACAACTAGTCCTAACCGCAGTTATCCCAATGGACAGTTTGCTTCATCCTTTATCGGTTTAGCGCAACTCCATGAAAATGAGGATGGCACCAAACGTTTGATTGGGACATCTGGTTTAGAGAGTTCTTTAAATAACATTCTGGCGGGTACAGATGGGATCATCACCTATGAGAAAGATCGTCTGGGAAATATTGTTCCGGGTACAGATCAAGCTTCCCAACAAACGGTAGATGGAAAAGATGTCTACACAACCCTTTCTAGCCCCTTGCAATCCTTTATGGAAACCCAGATGGATGCCTTTCAGGAAAAGGTAAAAGGCAAGTATATGACAGCTACCTTGGTTAGCGCTAAGACAGGGGAAATCCTGGCTACAACCCAACGGCCAACCTTCAATGCCGATACCAAGGATGGCATCACAAAAGACTTTGTCTGGCGTGATATCCTCTATCAAAGTAACTATGAGCCAGGATCGACCATGAAGGTGATGATGTTGGCCTCAGCTATTGATAACAATACCTTCCCTGGTGGCGAATACTTTAACAGCAGTGAATTGAAAATAGCAGATGCGACCATTCGAGACTGGGACGTCAATGAAGGATTGACTAGTGGTGGCACCATGACCTTCTCTCAAGGATTTGCCCACTCAAGTAATATCGGGATGACCTTGCTTGAGCAAAAGATGGGGGATGCAACCTGGCTGGACTACCTTAACCGCTTTAAGTTTGGGGTGCCGACCCGTTTTGGTCTGGCAGATGAGTACACAGGTCAATTGCCTGCTGATAACATTGTCAATATCGCCATGAGTTCATTTGGACAAGGGATTTCTGTTACCCAGACCCAGATGCTTCGTGCCTTTACAGCTATTGCTAATGATGGGGTTATGTTGGAACCGAAATTTATTAGTGCTCTCTATGATCCAAATGACCAGTCTGTTCGTAAGTCTCAAAAGGAAATTGTCGGAAATCCTGTGTCAAAAGCAGCAGCGTCCTCTACTCGGGAGCACATGGTCATGGTCGGGACAGATCCTGTCTACGGTACCATGTACAACCACAGTACAGGAAAGCCAAATGTCAATGTTCCGGGACAGAATGTCGCCCTGAAATCAGGGACTGCTCAGATTGCCGATGAGAAGAATGGGGGTTACCTTACAGGTGAAACCAACTATATCTTCTCTGTTGTGTCGATGCATCCTGCAGAAAATCCTGACTTTATCCTCTATGTGACGGTGCAACAGCCAGAGCATTATTCGGGTGTTCAGCTGGGAGAGTTTGCTAATCCAATCCTTGAGCGGGCCTCTGCTATGAAAGAATCCCTCAATCTTCAGTCAACTGCCAAGAGCTTGGATCAGGTCAGCAAGACGACAAGTTATGCCATGCCAGCTACCAAGGACTTTACTCCGGGTGACCTCGCAGAGGAATTGCGTCGTAACCTTGTCCAACCAATCGTTATCGGAACAGGAACCAAGATCAAGGAACTCTCGGTTTCTGAAGGAGATAATTTGGAAGCTAATCAGCAGATCTTGATCCTGTCAGATAAGGTCGAAGAAATGCCTGATATGTACGGCTGGACAGATGAAAATGTGCAAACATTTGCCAAATGGCTGAATATAGAAGTCGAGTGGGAAGGTAGTGGCAAAACGGTCAAAAAACAAAGTGTCCGTGCCAATACAGCCCTCAAAGACATTAAAAAAATGAAAATAACTTTAGGAGATTAAGATGATTAGTTCCATTAGTGCTGGAGTTCTAACCTTTCTATTGACCTTGATAGGTATTCCAGCCTTTATCAGATTTTATCGAAAAGCACAGATTACAGGTCAGCAGATGCACGAGGATGTCAAGCAACACCAAGCTAAAGCTGGGACTCCAACCATGGGAGGTCTTGTCTTCCTGATCGTTGCAGTTGTTGTGAGCTTTCTGGTTGCTCTCTTTACCCAACAATTGACCAACAATGTAGGCATGATTTTGTTTATCTTGGTTTTGTATGGTTTGGTAGGTTTTTTGGATGATTTCCTCAAGGTCTTTCGTAAGATTAACGAAGGCTTAAATCCCAAGCAAAAACTTGCTCTCCAGCTCCTTGGAGGGGTGATTTTCTACCTCTTTTATGAGCGCGGTGGCGACATGCTTTCAGTCTTTGGCTACCAAGTTCATCTGGGAATTTTCTATATTTTCTTTGCCCTTTTCTGGCTAGTTGGCTTTTCAAATGCGGTGAATCTGACGGATGGGATCGACGGCTTAGCAAGTATTTCAGTGGTGATTAGCTTATCGGCCTATGGTGTGATTGCTTATATGCAAAATCAACTGGATATCCTTCTTGTGATTCTTGCCATGATTGGTGGTTTGTTAGGTTTCTTCGTCTTTAATCACAAGCCTGCCAAGGTTTTCATGGGAGATGTGGGAAGTTTGGCTCTAGGTGGGATGCTAGCAGCGATTTCTATGGCCCTCCACCAAGAATGGACCCTTTTACTGATTGGGATTATCTATGTCTTTGAGACAAGCTCTGTTATGATGCAGGTTACCTACTTCAAACTTAGTGGTGGAAAGCGTATTTTCCGTATGACACCTGTGCATCACCATTTCGAGCTTGGAGGATTCTCAGGCAAGGGCAATCCTTGGAGTGAGTGGAAGGTTGACTTCTTCTTTTGGGGAGTTGGGCTTCTAGCAAGTCTCTTGACCTTAGCCTTTTTATACCTACTGTAAAACTAAGCTTTGATGACAAAATAAAACTGGATGAAGGTGATTTTCATCCTATTTTTGTGTGCTTAAAGGTTAGTTGGAGTCATCCTTTCTTCCTTTTAACATAAAAGTGGCTGTAAGGGCTAGGCTGAGTCCTGCTAAGAAGAGGAGTGGGTTGGACGCTTCTCCTGTCGCTGGAAGTTCTTCTTTAGGAGAATGATTTCCAGTTTTCGCAGGGATCGGACTAGCTGAAAGTTGTTCAGCCTCGTGTGCCAAGGTTTCTGTATCTGAAGCACTTGGTTTTTCCTCTGTGTTAGAGCTTGTTCCAGTAGCTTGATAGACGACAGCATAGGTACTGAAATGATTAGTGATGAATTCTACCTTTCCGTCTTGAACGGTGAAATCAAGGGCTTGCAACTCCTTATTTGGAGTGAGGTAGTAAACATTTTCTACGCTAGCTGAAATAGGCAAGCGAACTAAGACAGAGCCTTTTGGCTGTACGCTATGATCTGTTGGATTTTTAAGTTGTAGATCGTATGCATCATAGGTCTTGCCAAAGAGTTCTTGAGCTAGGACACGTCGGCTAGAAACGTGAGAAATTCCTTCTAAGTCGCTGGCTCCACCGATAATTTCTACTCCAGTTTCCTTATCTTTTAAGACTCGAACTGGATAGTCAGGAAGGCTAAGGGTTGGAGCGGCCTGATCCCCACTAGTTCCGATAGGTTTGGTATATTCAGGTTTTTCAACAGTAGGTGCTTCCTCTTGACCTGCTGTTCCGATCGGTTCGGTGTACTCAGGTTTTTCAACAGTAGGCGCATCTTCTTGCCCTACTGTTCCGATAGGTTCGGTGTATTCAGGAATTTCAACTGTTGGAGCTTCTTGTTCTCCCGCAGTTCCGATAGGCTCAGTGTATTCAGGAATTGTCACTGTAGGCGGTTCCTCTTGCCCTGCCGTTCCGAAAGGATCAGTATATTCAGGAATGTCAACAGTAGGAGCTGGTTCCTCTCCCTTGCTTGTAGTTGGTTGCTTCTCATCAACCTTTTTCTCATCCTTTTTAGTAAAGACGGCTACGATAGGGCTGCTTGTGGTATTTCCTTGAATGGCATAAGCTTCAATGGCATTTCCAGCTTTGCGATTGGTTTCGTCAGGGATTGGGATTTGAACTTGATTGTCTTGGACTGATAGGATAGTCTGATCTCCACTGGTAACCAGATGTGTTTCATCCACCTTACGCAAAACTAGAGGATCTTTAACACCTGGGAAGGTTACAGCGATGGCTTCCCAGTCTCCAGCTGGTAGGGTTAAGGAAATTTCTTTGTCATTTTCCTTAAGAGGCGCGATGCTCGGGCTATCTATACCAACAGCAGGAGCTTTGATGATAGCAAAGGAGTCTAGAGAGATTTTCTTGCGACCTTCTGGCGAATCTGGGTCAACTTGTAATGTCAGGGTGTGCGGACCGTCAGTAAGGTTTGTAAATTCGCCAATGAAGGCTCTCTTTTCTGTTGCACCTGAAGTGTAGAAGTCTAGACTTGGCATTTCTTTGCCATCTAGTGTAACACGTGCTCGTCCAAGGGCAAGGCTCTTCAAGCCATAAATACGAATGCCCGTCCCTGTAAAGGAAATAGTTGCCTGAGCTTCTGAAGCTGCACTAGAGTCGCTGTTGTTAATATCAGCGTACTTTTCCGTGCCTCCGTAGAGTTCAGGATCAGACCAGTCTTTAAACTGAGAACCATACTGGATACGCGAATCACGATCATCCATTTTTTCAATCGTATTGCCTGTTCCAGCTAGGATCTTGAAGTAGTCTAATGAAATTTTCGAGCGCTCACTACCACGTCCTTTGTGCTCACGTTTAACACGAAGAGTCAATGTGTGAGGTCCGTCAGATAATCCTGTGAAGCGACCGATGAGACTACCTTTTTCAGTTGCTCCAGCAGTATGGAAGTCAAGCTCCCCGACCTCTTTGCCATCAATTTTAGCAGTGGCAAGACCTAATTCAGACGATTTCAGTCCATAGATTTCGATACCAACACCAGTGAAAGGAATGGTGGCAGTGAGATCTTCGTCTGTGTAGTCTCCTTTTGAAAGGTCAGCAAATTTCTCTGTTCCTCCAAATAATTCTGAGTCTGCCCAGTTTCCAAAGGCAGCTCCGTACTGGATACGGCTATCTCGGTCGTCCATCAACTCGCTATAGGTTTCGACAGTGGCCTGTTCAGACACTTGTGTGGCAAGCTCGCCCAGCATAGCCTTGACAGTATAGGTGTAGGCGAGTTGAGGATTGAGTGATCGGTCGATAAAGTGGGTTTGATTGGTTACAAATTCTCTGGTTGCAGAGGCTTGGCCAGACGCGTCTTTCACTTGTCTTTGGATGACATAGTGGGTAGCACCTTCTACTTGGTTAAAGGTAAGTTCAGCAGTGACTCCATTTTGTCGAACGGCTGTCAGACTGGTTACACGACCAGGGAAGTGTTCAAAGGTAATGACGTCACCTTTTTGTGTTGCCAGTTGGATGCGATTGTTTTTGAGAATCGTTGCTTTGACTGGTTTGCCATTGACCTTGATTTGGCTGGCTTCGATATTTGGATAGTCTACAACCAAGTCTCCACCGACATTTGAAAGGAAGGACAAGCTTTGCAGGTTTTTATCTTTCCACTTCATGCTAACTTCAAAGTTTCCTCGAGCAACCAAGCCAGAAACTTGACCGTCTTTCCAGGCATCTGGAAGGGCTGGCAATGGTGCAATATAGCCTATATGAGATTGGAGGAGCATTTCTGCCATCCCACTGGTTGCCCCAAAGTTTCCATCTATTTGGAAAGGCGCGTGGGTATCCCAAAGGTTTTCTAGGGTTGAATACTTAAGCTGTTCAGCGAGCAAGCGATGGGCACGGTTACCGTCCAGCAAACGAGCCCAGAGGTTGATTTTATTGGCCTTAGACCAACCAGTACCACCATCTCCACGGTGGTTGAGGGTAGCACGCGCAGCCTCTAGGTATTCAGCCTGATCCTTGCTAAAGAGCGTACCTGGGAAGAGACCAACTAGATGGGAAACGTGGCGGTGGTGATTTTCAATCCCTTCATTGGTGAATTGCGGACTGTCCTCCTCGTACCATTCCTTTATGCGTCCCTCTTTATTGATGTGAAGTGGTTTAAGTTTGTCAAATTTAGCCTTGACCTCTGTGACTAAGTCTTGGTCGACTTTCAGATGGTTGGCAACTTCCATGTAGTCGTGGAATAGCTGCCAGACTAGCGATTGGTCAAAGGTATTTCCGATGGTGATGGTACCGTGTTCTGGTGAGTAGGATGGAGAAGACACCCAACGGTCACTGGCCTGGTCATAGTGCAAGAAGGAGTTCCAGAACTTGGCAGTCTCTTTCAACATAGGATAGATCTTTTCTTTGAGATAGGTCTCATCCTTGGTGAATTTGTAGTAGTCATAAACGTTCTGCATCATCCAGGCATTAGCAGCTGGCGACCAACCCCAATAGTAATTCCAGCCTGGAGTAGTCCAGCCAAATGGTGTCGCCTGAGTGTGGACCAGCCAACCATTTTCTTGTCCGTCTTTGGATTCGATACCTGCGTATTCCTTGGCAGCGATACGGCCATAATAGCGCATGTCATCAATGTAATTGATCATTGGCTTGGCAGTTTCAGCAAGGTTGCTCATGTAAGCTGGCCAATAGTTCATTTGCAAATTGACATTGAGGTGGTAGTCAGCGTTCCAAGGTGGATTGTCTACAGCGTTCCAGACTCCTTGGAGGTTGGCAGGAAGAGCATCTGTCCGATCACGAGACGAACTGATGAGTAGATATCGGCCATATTGGAAGAAGAGTTCTTCCAATTTTTGCCCTTTTTCTGGGTTATAGCCTTGAAGGGCCTCTTTTGTCGTTTGAGTAGTCTTGGTTCCGCCTAGATTTAGTTTAACGCGGTTAAAGAGACTTTGATAGTCCTTGATATGGGCCTTTTTAAGTGTCTCGTAGTCTTTGGACTTAGCTGCTTCGACAATCCCTTTAACTGTTTTTTCGAGGTCAATGTCTTTTCGATAGTTGGTTTTTGGATTCTGAGCAAAGTTAGTCTTGGCACTGAGATAGAGGGTTGCATAACTTGCGCCTGTAACGGTCAGAGTTTCGTCCTGAACAGTCACCTTTCCGTCCGTTTTAATTCCTAGATAGGATGCAAATTGGAGGCCGTTATCTTTGACAGTTCCCTTTAGAAGGATTCCGTTTGCATCTGTAGTGACATGACCATTCTTATAGTTGGAATATTCCCAAGAGTAGTTGCCATTAGCAAGCAAGTCTTCTGTCAAACTGTTCCAAAGGGTAAAGTCAAGTCTCTTGTTTCCTTTTTTGGTCAAGTGGGTTACAGTGACATCATCAGGATAGCTGGAGAAGGTTTCGCGTTTGAAAGTCGTCCCATCTTGGGTGTAAGAAGTGGTCGTAGTGGCTTCTGTGATATCCAACCCACGATGATAATCAGTTACAGTATCTAGTCCTTTCTTCTGGTTATTAAAGACCATGAAGATATCACCAAAGGCTAGGTAACGTCCATACTGGGCGTTGTTTGGTCCAACCAGATTTTGTTCAGCTAGCTGTTTTGCTTTTTGGCGGTCACCAGCTTCGAGGGCTTTACGAATCTCAGCCAAGACCTTGTAGCGCTCCTTGTAGTTTCCTCCGTTATAGTCGGTGCTATCGGGTTGTGGTCCTCCTGACCAGAGGGTCTTTTCGTTGTACTGGATTCTCTCTTCCCCAATGAGTCCGAAAACCTTGGCTCCCATCTCTCCATTTCCGACAGGGAGGGCTTGCTTTTCCCATCCGTCATAGGAGGGAGCTGTTGGCTGATCGTAGTTGAGTTGATAGTTTTCTTGCTTTGTCACCGGCTGATCTGTTCTTTCAGGTTCCTTATTTTCTTTAGCTTCTACAATGGCTTCTTCGCTAGCTTGACTATTTGTCGTCTGAGTCTCCTCAGCTGGCTTGCTTTCGGAAACTACTGGACTTTCTGCTAGGGACGGATTTGTAGTTTCAGTCGCTTCAGCTGCTTTGGGTTCACTATCAGGCTTAGTGATAGCTTCGACAGAGGTTGGTTCAGTTTGTTTGACCTCAACACTGTCTGCGGCTACAGTGTGGTTGACTAGAAAAACAGCCCCCAGTAAAACAGAAGCAGTCCCAACCGTCAGCTTGCGGATGCTATAGCGACAGGATTTGTCCCAAAAGTGTTTTTTCATAAAACCCTCCTTTGTGTGTTAGAAACCGCTTACATTTCATAAAGCAGTTTCGTTTAATTTGTTTCTATTTATCTCCTCACCTCCCATTCTAATGGTCGCTTAGCATTTGTCAAGAGCTTTTTAGCAAGATACATATTTGCTGTTGTTTTTTCTTAAAATAGTAGAATAAGTAGCAAGCAGTGCCTCTTTTCCAACTCTTAACTCCTTTATTTACTACTAAAAACAGTTGAGAGTATTCCCAACTGTAAGTGTTTATTTCGGATGTCTTTTGGCAAAGTCAACAAAGTGAAATTTTTCTAATTTATGGCGACTTTCGGTGAACTGAAATTGGCGCCCGTCTTGGAGATAGACTTTTGACTTGATGGAAACGACATAAGGGTCTTTGCCAATATCCATGAGAATCTTGTCTCGATCGCTAGTGTGGTCAATGGTGATTTCCTTCTGAGCATAATCAATAAGGAGTTTGAGGTCGTCCTCTATATACGAGTAGATAGACTGCTCAGCGATTTGGCGAGTGAGATTTGGAATCAGTTCCATATCCAGATAGTCCGTATCCAGAACCGATACCAGGTCATCCACCACACGTTGGCGAACCACCTTCCACACCATCCGAAACTCTGGAAAACCGGTTATCAGTGAGGATTTTTTATCGATAATGATCTTATCCAGACTGACGACGTTGGTTTTAGAGCGCAGTCCAAGTTCCTGAACCAGTTCTTGGTAGCTGGTTAGGTTAGAGACAGGGAAATTGACCGTTTCTTCTTTGACGACTTGAGAACCTTGCCCCCTTATCTTTTTGATCAATCCTTCCTCTTGGAGGAGGGACAGAGCTTTTCGGACGGTGTCGCGGCTCACCTGATACTGATTCATGAGGTCGTGCTCACTGGGGAGGAAATCTCCGACAGCGTAAGTCTCGCTTTGAATGTTTTTTTGGATTTGCTTAAATAATTGTTGGTATTTCTTCATATTGCTTCCTTAAATGAGTTTTGAGTCTTATTCTATACATACTTGTATCTATTTTACCATACAAGTACTAGAAAATATCCAAAAATATCCTCTTTTTATCGCAAACAAGTTGCATACAAGTTTGGTATCGTTTACAATAGGGCTATCAAGTCAAGCTTGCTTTGACAAGTATAAGGAGAATCAAATGGGAAAATTTGAACAAGAAGCCAAAGATCTGCTTCAAGCAATCGGAGGCAAGGAGAATGTTACTGCTGTCACCCACTGTGCGACGCGGATGCGCTTTGTTTTCGGAGACGAAAAGAAGGCCAACGTCAAGGCTATTGAGTCGATTCCAGCCGTCAAAGGGACCTTTACAAATGCAGGTCAATTTCAGGTGATTATTGGGAATGACGTGCCGATTTTTTATAATGATTTTACAGCTGTTTCAGGTATTGAGGGTGTCTCCAAAGAAGCAGCCAAGTCCGCAGCTAAGAGCAATCAAAACCTGGTCCAACGTGTCATGACCACTCTAGCAGAAATCTTTACGCCGATTATTCCAGCCTTGATTGTCGGAGGATTGATCCTCGGTTTCCGTAATGTTCTTGAAGGGGTTCATTGGTCGATGTTGGATGGCAAGACCATCACAGAATCCTCTCAGTTTTGGTCAGGGGTTAATCACTTCCTCTGGTTGCCTGGTGAAGCAATCTTCCAGTTCTTGCCAGTAGGAATTACCTGGTCTGTCTCTCGTAAGATGGGAACCAGCCAAATTTTGGGAATTGTTCTCGGAATCTGTTTGGTTTCACCACAGTTGCTCAACGCCTATGCAGTAGCGTCTACTTCAACAGAAGAAATCGCAGCCAACTGGGTATGGAATTTTGGCTACTTTACGGTTAATCGTATTGGTTATCAGGCTCAAGTTATTCCAGCCTTGCTTGCAGGTTTGAGTCTGTCTTATCTTGAAATTTTCTGGCGCAAGCATATTCCAGAAGTCATTTCCATGATTTTTGTGCCTTTCTTGTCATTGATTCCAGCTTTGATTTTGGCTCACACTGTTTTGGGACCAATCGGTTGGACAATTGGTCAAGGACTTTCAGCAGTTGTCTTGGCAGGTTTGACGGGTCCAGTTAAATGGCTCTTCGGTGCGATTTTTGGTGCCCTCTACGCTCCATTTGTCATCACTGGTTTGCATCATATGACCAATGCCATCGACACGCAATTGATTGCGGATGCCGGCGGAACTGCCCTCTGGCCAATGATTGCTCTTTCTAATATTGCCCAAGGTTCAGCCGTATTTGCCTATTATTTCATGCATCGTCATGATGAGCGTGAGGCTCAGATTTCACTTCCTGCAACCATTTCAGCCTATCTCGGTGTTACAGAACCAGCCCTCTTTGGGGTCAATGTCAAATACATCTATCCATTTGTAGCTGGGATGATTGGTTCAGCCCTTGCAGGGATGTTGTCCGTTACTTTCAATGTAACTGCGGCTTCTATTGGTATCGGTGGTTTGCCAGGTATCCTCTCTATTCAACCTCAATACATGCTGCCGTTTGCAGGAACCATGCTAGTTGCTATTGTTGTACCAATGCTCTTGACTTTCTTCTTCCGTAAGGCAGGCTTCTTTACAAAAACAGAGGACGATACAGCCTTGCAGGCAGAATTCGTTGCCCAAGAAGAAGCAGAATTTGTGACTCACGAGCCAGTAACCCATGCTCCAGTAGAAATTGTCAGCCCACTTGCTGGTCGAGTGAAAGAATTGAGTCAAGCGACGGACCCTGTTTTTGCATCAGGTGTCATGGGACAAGGTTTGGTTATTGAACCAAGCCAAGGTGAGTTAACTTCTCCAGTCAATGGGACAGTGACGGTTCTTTTCCCTACCAAGCATGCCATCGGTATTGTCTCTGATGAGGGAGTGGAATTACTCATCCACATCGGTATGGATACAGTAGGTCTTGATGGCAAAGGATTTGAAAGTCTTGTAGCCCAAGGAGACCATGTCACAGTAGGTCAGAAATTGATTCGTTTTGATATGGATGTCATTAAGGCTGCGGGTCTCGTAACAGAAACTCCTGTTATCATCACCAACCAAGATGCTTATACAGCGACTATCACTGGAACTTATCCGACGATCATTCAAGCTGGTCAACCGCTCATGCTTGCAACACGGATCTAATTAAAATAGCACAAATAGGGAAGGAACACAGGTTCCTCCCTTTTATCGGAAAAGGAGAAACAGATGGCACTTGATAAAAGAAAAGTAGTCTATCAAATCTATCCAAAATCATACAAAGACACCACTGGAAATGGCATTGGAGATTTCCGTGGGATTATCGAAAAAATCCCCTATTTAGCCAAGCTAGGTGTGGATATGGTCTGGCTCAATCCATTCTATCCAAGTCCTCAGCGGGATAATGGTTATGATATTTCAGATTATATGGCTGTGGATCCCCTTTTTGGTGATATGGCTGATTTTGAAGAGATGGTGCGTGTTGGTAAAGAGCACAAGATTGACTTTATGTTAGATATGGTGCTCAATCATTGTTCGACCGAGCATGAATGGTTTCAGAAAGCCCTGGCCGGTGATAAGTATTACCAAGACTTTTTCTTCATCCAAGATCAACCGACAGACTGGATTTCTAAGTTTGGTGGCTCTGCTTGGGCACCTTTCGGGGAGACAGGGAAATATTATCTCCACCTCTTTGATGAGACTCAGGCAGATCTTAACTGGCGCAATCCCAATGTCCGCAAAGAGTTGTTCAAAGTGGTCAACTTCTGGCGGGACAAGGGTGTCAAGGGTTTCCGATTTGATGTGATCAATTTGATCGGCAAGGATGAGGTCTTAGTGGATTGCCCAGAAAATGAAGGCAAGCCAGCTTACACAGACAAGCCCATTGTTCATGACTATTTGCGTATGATGAACCAAGCTACTTTTGGATCTGACGATAGCTTTATGACAGTTGGGGAAATGTCCTCGACCACCATGGAAAACTGTGTCCTCTATTCGTCACCTGACCGTCAAGAATTATCCATGACCTTTAATTTCCATCATCTCAAGGTGGACTACAAGGACGGACAGAAGTGGACTTTAGCTCCCTTTGACTTTGAAGAGTTGAAAAGTCTTTACCATAGCTGGGGCAAGGAAATGAGTGATAAAAACGGCTGGAGCGCCCTCTTTTGGAACAATCACGACCAACCACGAGCTTTGAATCGTTTTGTCGATATTCAACATTTCCGCAATGAAGGGGCGACTATGCTGGCTGCCAGCATTCACCTGTCACGTGGGACACCTTATATCTACATGGGCGAGGAAATCGGAATGATTGACCCAGACTATGATTCCATGGCTGACTATGTGGATGTCGAGTCCATCAATGCTTATCAGATGCTCTTAAAAGAAGGGAAAAGTGAGCAAGAAGCCTTCCAGATTATTCAGGTCAAGTCACGAGATAATTCACGCATTCCCATGCAGTGGGATGCTTCAGAAAATGCAGGATTTTCAACAGGCACTCCATGGTTGAAAGCTGGTAAATCCTATAAAGATATCAACGTAGAAAATGACATCCAAGGCCCAATTTTCATCTTCTACCAAGACTTGATTCGACTTCGTAAGGAAATGCCGATCATTTCAGAAGGAAGCTACAAACCAGCCTTTGAAGATAGTAAGCAAGTCTATGCCTTTGAACGTCAGTATGAGGATGAAAAGTTATTGGTGCTCAATAACTTTTATGCCACAGAAGTGGAAATCGACTTGCCAGTGGTCTACCAAAATGGACAGATTCTGATTTCAAACTATGAAGATGTAGAAGTATCAGAAAAAATTCTGCTCAAACCGTATCAAACACTGGCTATTTATGTAAATTAAACGCAGCAAGGAGCTCTCTTTCATTGAAATGCAGGGCTCCTTTTTTTGTCGCCTATTGCCCCTCTTGAAAGCGTAAAACAAACTAGTCAGGAAAGTCACTTTATGGTATAATATAGAAGACTCAAAAAGAAACAGGAGAAAAAGAATGGATTTACTTTTAGCAATTGTCTTGATTGTGCTAGCTTTTCTAGGGGGAGCTCTTGGAGGGATGTACTTGGTTCGTAAGCAAATCGAAAAAGAATTTGCGGACAACCCACGTTTGAACGCTGAGGCAGTTCGTGCTCTCTTGAGTGCAAATGGTCAAAAACCAAGCGAAGCCAAGGTACAACAAGTTTACCACCAAATCATCCGCCAACAAAAAGCAGCTCTTGCTAACAATAAAAAGAAATAAATAGGAAAAGTCTGGGATGAAAGTTCCAGACTTCTCACTATGTTCAATAGTTCTCAAGGATAAGACTTTTTCCTTGCATTCTATTGATATTTGATTATGATTAATAGAGAGGCAGTTGCCATTATATCAAGCTGTCTATCCGTTCATTTAGGACGAGTAATTATGATGAACTATCAATCAGAAAAGAAGACTAGAAAGAAGACTGTATGGATAATCGACCAATTGGTTTTTTGGATTCGGGTGTCGGGGGCTTGACTGTTGTACGTGAGCTCATGCGCCAGCTTCCCCATGAAGAAATCGTCTATATTGGAGATTCGGCACGGGCGCCCTATGGTCCCCGTCCTGCTGAGCAAATCCGTGAATATACTTGGCAGTTGGTCAACTTTCTCTTGACCAAGGATGTCAAAATGATTGTCATTGCTTGTAATACTGCGACTGCGGTCGTCTGGGAAGAAATCAAGGCTCAACTAGACATTCCTGTCTTGGGTGTGATTTTGCCAGGAGCTTCGGCAGCTATCAAGTCCAGCCAAGGTGGGAAAATCGGAGTCATTGGAACGCCCATGACGGTACAATCTGATATCTACCGTCAGAAAATCAACGATCTAGATCCGGACTTACAGGTGGAGAGTTTGGCCTGTCCCAAGTTTGCCCCCTTGGTCGAGTCTGGTGCCCTGTCAACCAGTGTCACCAAGAAAGTGGTTTATGAAACCCTGCGTCCCTTGGTCGGCAAGGTGGATAGCTTGATTCTGGGTTGTACCCATTACCCACTCCTTCGCCCTATCATCCAAAATGTCATGGGACCAAAGGTTCAGCTCATCGATAGTGGGGCTGAGTGTGTACGAGATATCTCAGTCTTACTCAATTATTTTGAAATCAATCGTAGCCGAGATGCGGGGCCTCTTCAACATCGTTTTTACACAACAGCCAGCAGCCAAAGTTTTGCTCAAATTGGAGCAGAATGGCTGGAAAAAGAGATTCATGTGGAGCATGTAACTTTATGACAAACAAAATTTACGAATACAAGGACGACCAGGACTGGTATGTCGGTGTCTGGGACGTCTATGGAGGCATCTACAGTCTCATCAAAGATCCGCTTGATCTTGATTTTATGGATTTGGCGCGGATTTTTCGTGACGAAGAAAATGGCTTTCCAATTACGATAACGGTGATGCGCTGGTCTTCTAACTACCGTCTGCTCTCCTTTATCGTCGAGATTTTAAATGCAGAAGCAGGACGTAACTTGGAAGTCATCCAACGTCAGGGAGCCCTACTCTTGGTTGAAAATGGGCAACTCCTGCATATAGAATTGCCTAAAGAAGGGGTCAATGTTCATGCCTTCTTTGAAACTAGTAAAGTTAGAGAAACCTTGTTGATTGCGACTCGTAACGAGGGCAAGACCAAGGAATTCCGAGCTATCTTTGACAAGCTAGGCTATGATGTGGAAAATCTTAATGACTATCCTGACCTGCCTGAAGTAGCAGAAACAGGCATGACTTTTGAAGAAAATGCTCGACTTAAGGCAGAAACCATTTCCCAATTAACAGGTAAGATAGTTCTAGCAGATGACTCAGGTCTCAAAGTCGATGTCCTAGGTGGCTTGCCAGGTGTCTGGTCAGCCCGTTTTGCAGGAGTGGGAGCGACTGATCGTGAAAATAATGCCAAGCTCTTGCACGAATTGGCCATGGTCTTTGACCTTAAGGACCGTTCGGCTCAATTCCACACGACCCTGGTTGTAGCCAGTCCAAACAAGGAAAGCTTGGTTGTCGAAGCTGACTGGCCGGGTTACATTAACTTTGAACCCAAGGGTGAAAATGGCTTTGGTTATGATCCCCTCTTCCTTGTGGGAGAGACAGGCAAGTCAGCGGCTGAATTAACCCTTGAAGAAAAAAATAGCCAATCTCACCGCGCCTTAGCCGTTAAGAAACTTTTGGAGGTATTTCCATCATGGCAAAGCAAACCATCATTGTAATGAGTGACTCCCATGGCGATAGCTTGATTGTCGAAGAAATTCGTGACCGCTATCTAGGGAAAGTTGATGCCATTTTTCACGATGGTGACTCTGAACTCCGTCCAGACTCTCCGCTCTGGGAAGGCATCCATGTCGTCAAAGGAAATATGGACTTTTATGCTGGCTACCCAGAACGTTTGGTAACTCAACTTGGTCCGACCAAGATCATCCAGACGCATGGACACTTGTTTGATATCAATTTCAACTTTCAAAAGTTGGACTACTGGGCTCAGGAAGAAGATGCCGATATCTGTCTCTATGGTCACTTGCATGTACCAAATGCTTGGATGGAAGGAAAGACTCTTTTTCTAAATCCAGGCTCCATCAGCCAACCACGAGGAACTATTAGAGAATGCCTCTATGCCCGTGTGGAGATTGATGACAGCTATTTTAAAGTAGACTTTTTGACACGTGATCATGAGGTTTATCCAGGTCTGTCCAAGGAGTTTGCTCGATGATTGCCAAGGAATTTGAAGCATTTTTACTGGAGCAGGAAGAGACTTTTCTTACCCCTGCTGAGAATCTAGCAGCCTTGATTGATACCCATAACGCTGACCATGCAATTTTGGTGCTGAGCCAAATCACCTATACCCGTATCCCAGTTGTGACCTTTGACAAACGCTTTGTCGGGACTATTGGTCTGAGAGACATTTTGGCTTATCAAATGGAGCAAGGTTTGACGGATGAGCAGATGGCAACGACAGACATCGTCAATATGACAAAGACAGATGTGGCAGTTGTCGCTCCAGACTATAACATCACAGAGGTCCTCCATAAACTGGTGGATGAACCCTTCTTGCCAGTGGTAGATGATGAAGGGATTTTTCAAGGAATCATCACGCGCAAGTCCATCCTCAAGGCAGTGAATGCCCTCTTGCATGACTTTAGTAAGGAATATGAGATTCGATGCAAATGAGAGATAGCATTTCAGCCTTTTTAGAGGGAAAGCAGGGCTTGTCTGCCAATTCAAAGCAGTCTTATAGGTATGATCTGGAGCAATTTTTAGATATGGTAGGAGAGCGGGTCTCTGAAACCAGTCTCAAGATTTACCAAGCCCAGCTAGCCAATCTAAAAATCAGCGCCCAGAAGCGAAAACTTTCGGCCTGTAACCAATTTCTCTACTTTCTCTATCAAAGAGGAGAGCTGGACAGTTTTTACCGCTTGGAATTAGCCAAACAAGCTGAAAAGAAGACCGAAAAGCCAGCACTGTTAGATCTGGAGTCTTTTTGGCAGGAAAGTGACTATCCAGAAGGACGCTTGCTGGCGCTTCTTATCTTGGAAATAGGGCTCTTGCCAAGTGAGATTTTAGCTCTCAAGGTTGCAGATATCAATCTGGATTTTCAGGTGTTGCGAATCAACAAGGCTTCCCAACAGAGGATTGTCACTATTCCCACGACCTTGCTTTCAGAATTGAAACCCTTGATGGGGCAGACCTATCTTTTTGAAAGGGGAGGAAAAGCCTATTCTCGTCAGTGGGCCTTTCGTCAGCTGGAGTCCTTTGTTAAGGAGAAAGGATTCCCAACCTTATCAGCCCAAGCCTTGCGGGAACAGTTCATTCTAAGACAAATAGAAAACAAGGTTGATTTGTACGAAATAGCAAAAAAATTAGGATTAAAAACAGTCCTGACCTTAGAAAAATATAGATAATGGATATTAAATTAAAAGATTTTGAAGGGCCACTGGACTTGCTCTTGCACCTAGTCTCTAAGTACCAGATGGATATCTATGATGTGCCTATTACGGAAGTCATCGAACAGTATCTAGCCTATGTCTCAACCCTGCAGGCCATGCGTCTAGAAGTGACGGGTGAGTACATGGTCATGGCTAGTCAGTTAATGCTGATCAAGAGCCGCAAGCTTCTTCCAAAGGTGGCAGAAGTGGCGAATTTGGAGGATGATCTGGAGCAGGATCTCCTCTCCCAAATCGAAGAATACCGCAAGTTCAAACTCTTGGGTGTGCACTTGGAGGCTAAGCACCAAGATCGGGCCCAGTACTATTCCAAAGCGCCAACAGAGTTGATTTACGAGGATGCGGAGCTTGTGCATGACAAGACGACCATTGACCTCTTTTTGGCTTTTTCAAATATCCTAGCCAAGAAAAAAGAGGAGTTCGCACAGAATCACACGACCATCTTGCGGGATGAGTATAAGATTGAGGACATGATGGTCATTGTAAAAGAGTCCTTGACTGGACGAGACCAGTTGCGCTTGCAGGATTTGTTCAAGGAAGCCCAGAATGTCCAAGAGGTTATTACCCTCTTTTTGGCGACCCTAGAGTTAATCAAAACTCAGGAACTGACCCTCGTGCAAGAGGAGAGTTTCGGAGATATCTATCTCATGGAAAAGAAGGAAGAAAGTCAAGAGGCACAAAGCTAGACTTGATAGAGAGGAAAGATGAGTACTTTAGCAGAAATAGAAGCGCTCTTGTTTGTAGCAGGTGAAGATGGGATTCGAGTTCGCCAGTTGGCTGAACTCCTATCACTTCCCCCGACAGGCATCCAACAGAGTTTAGAAAAATTAGCCCAGAAGTATGAAAAAGACCAAGAGTCGAGCTTATCCCTGATCGAGACAGGTGGTGCATACAGATTGGTGACCAAGCCTCAATTTGCAGCGATTTTGAAGGAATACTCCAAGGCACCCATCAACCAAAGTTTGTCTCGTGCTGCCCTTGAGACCTTGTCCATCATTGCCTACAAGCAACCGATTACGCGGATAGAAATCGATGCTATCCGTGGGGTTAACTCGAGCGGGGCCTTGGCAAAGTTGCAGGTCTTTGACTTGATACGAGAAGACGGGAAAAAAGAAGTGTTGGGTCGTCCCAACCTCTATGTGACTACGGATTATTTCCTAGATTACATGGGAATTAACCATTTGGAAGAATTGCCAGTGATTGATGAGCTTGAGATTCAAGCCCAAGAAAGCCAATTATTTGGTGAAAGGATAGAAGAAGATGAGAATCAATAAGTATATTGCCCACGCAGGTGTGGCCAGTAGGAGAAAAGCAGAAGAGTTGATCAAGCAAGGCTTGGTGACGGTTAACGGCCAAGTGGTGCGTGAACTAGCAACGACCATCAAGTCTGGAGATAAGGTCGAAGTGGAAGGTCAGCCCATCTACAACGAAGAAAAGGTCTACTATCTGCTTAACAAACCACGTGGAGTGATTTCCAGTGTGACAGACGACAAGGGCCGAAAGACTGTTGTGGATCTCTTGCCAAATGTTAAAGAACGCATTTACCCTGTGGGACGTTTGGACTGGGATACATCAGGTGTCTTGATTTTAACCAATGATGGGGACTTTACAGACGAGATGATTCACCCCCGTAATGAGATTGATAAGGTCTATGTCGCGCGTGTTAAAGGTGTAGCCAATAAGGATAATCTCCGCCCCTTGACCCGTGGTCTTGAGATTGATGGCAAGAAAACCAAGCCAGCTGTATATGAGATCCTCAAAGTGGATCCAGTCAAAAATCGCTCAGTAGTGCAGTTGACTATCCATGAAGGACGCAACCATCAGGTTAAAAAGATGTTTGAAGCCGTCGGTCTTCAAGTGGATAAGTTGTCTCGGACACGTTTTGGGCACTTAGACTTGACAGGTCTTCATCCAGGAGAATCCCGTCGCCTCAATAAAAAAGAAATCAGCCAACTACACACCATGGCTGTAACCAAGAAATAATGAAACGAATCTTAATAGCACCAGTACGCTTTTACCAACGCTTTATCTCGCCAGCCTTTCCACCCTCTTGTCGCTTTGAGCCTACTTGTTCCAACTACATGATTCAGGCTATTGAAAAACATGGTTTCAAGGGTGTTTTGATGGGCTTGGCTCGGATTTTGCGTTGTCATCCTTGGTCGAAAATAGGAAAAGATCCCGTCCCAGACCACTTTTCCCTCAAACGAAATCAAGAAGAAAAATAACCCAACATCACCTGATGTTGGGTTTTATCTCTTATTTCAAAGCTTTTTGAGCGTCTTCAATCATGAGTTTTGTTGATTCAAGACCGCCTCCACTTAGATACCATAGGTCTGGTGTTAGTTGGATAATCTTGCCATTTTTAGCAGCAGGAGTTTCAGCGATGAGGGCATTTTCTAGGACGCCATCGTTGCTAGAGTTGTCCCCGCCGATGGCAAGGGTACGGTTGATGACAAAGAGGATGTCAGGATTAATTTCTTTGACACTTTCAAAGCTGACTTCCTGTCCGTGGCGAGAGTCTTCAAATTGAGTATCAGTTGGTTTGAATTTCAAGGTTTGATACAAGAAAGAGAAACGAGATTGGGCACCAAAGGCAGCCATTTTTCCTTCATTGAGGAGGATAGCAAGGGCTTTTTTATCAGAACTTTCGTTTTTAGTAGCGACTTCCTGAATGCTCTTGTCTAGGTTGGCTAATTCTTCCTTTGCTTTCTGTGTACCAGTTTCACCAAAGGCGCTTGCTAGGGATTCGATGTTGGCCTTGGTAGAAGTCCAGTAGTCGTCCTTGCTTGCTTGGAAGAGGACTGTTGGAGCGATTTCTTTGAACTTGTCTACGAATTTTTGGGTACGTGGTGAAGCGATAATTAGGTCTGGTTCAAGAGCAGCGATGGCTTCTAGGTCTGGCTCAACCATGGAACCCACATTGTTGACATTTCCTGCAAGATCTTTTAGGTAAGTCGGAACAGTTTTTGTAGGCATTCCGACGATATTCTTTTCAAAACCTAAAGCGCGAATAGTATCCGCAGCACCGAGGTCAAAAGTCACAATCTTTTCAGGAACCTTTGAAAGTTTGACCTCATCTAGTGAACTTTTAATAGTTATCTCTGTTGGAGCAGAGCTACTTGTCTCTGTCTGGCTAGTGCTTGAGTTTGTATTTGTACTACATGCACCAAGTAAGAGCAAGAAGCTGGCAGCTAGGGCAGTGAGATAAAGTTTAAGGGATGTTTTCATGATTTCTCCTTTTTAAAATGTGATAACGATGTAGGGGGGCTCTTAGATAGGCTTGTTAGCTAAGAGACAGAGGCTTTTCTAACATGAGTTCAGAATAGCTAGCTATAGATACAGATCTTTTTGCCATTGATATCAGCCAGCGTGATGGGAATCTCATAAAGTTGACTGAGCAGTTCGGCTTGCATGATTTGAGCAGTCGTTCCCTTGCAAAAGACTTGACCGTCCTTGAAGGCAACAATTTCATCCGCATATTGGCTAGCCATGTTGATATCGTGGAGGACGATGATAATGGTTTTGCCAAGTTCCTCCACCAGTCGCCGAAGGATCTGCATCATGCTGACACTTTGCTTGATATCGAGATTATTGAGCGGTTCGTCTAGCAAGATAAAGTCTGTATCCTGAGCTAGTACCATGGCGATAAAGACACGTTGGAGCTGTCCACCAGACAGACTATCGATGTAGCGGTCTTTTAAGTTGGTCAGTTCCAGATAGTCCAGAGTTTCTCGGATTTTTTCCCTGTCTTCTGCTCTCAGTCGACCACGGCTGTAGGGAAAACGTCCAAAGCTGACAAGCTCTTCTACAGTCAATTTGGCTTGGTAATTGATTTTCTGCTTTAGGATAGTGAGTTCTTTGGCTAGTTCTTGCGAATTCCAACTCTCGATTTCACGACCTTTGATACTGAGAATTCCCTGATCTTTCTTGGTCAGTCTGCTCATAATGGAGAGGAGAGTTGATTTTCCAGCACCGTTTGGACCAATAAAGGCCGTCAGTTTCTGAGGACTGACTTCAAGCGAAATGTCTTGCAAAATATCCTGTTTTTGAATGGATTTGTCAATGTTTTCCAGTTTCACTGACGCGCCCTCCTGTATAGTAAGATAAAGAATAAGAAGCCACCCACACTCTCAATAATCATGCTGATGCGAATTTCCAGCGCAAAGACTCGTTCAATAAGGGCTTGCCCCAGGGTCAAACTGATAAACCCGACCAGAATGGCTACGATAAAGAGCAACTTGTGCCGATAATCTTTGACGATTAGGTAGGTAAGATTGGCCAGCATAAAACCGAAGAAGGCCATAGGCCCTACCAAGGCAGTGGCTGTTGAGGTCAAAAGCACGATACCCCAGAGGAGTTCTCTCTGTTCTTTTTCAACATTGAGTCCCAGTATCTGAGCCGTTTCTCTTTGCAGGTGCAAGACATCCAGAATAACTGCTTTTCGAAAGAAAAAGATTGTCAAAGCGAGGATGATTAGAGAACCGATGGCTAGGATGGAAGTGTTGAGATGTTGAAAGGAAGCAAAGAGACTGTTCTGAAGTTTATCGTATTCATTTGGATCCATCAGGACTTGGAGGAAGGTACTGATATTTCGAAAGAGACTTCCGAGTGCTAGGCAGATTAGCAGAATGAAAACCAAATTTTGCTTCATCAGCGTCTTCAAGTAACCTTGTAAGGCGAGAAAGAAGAGGGATTGAAGCAGAAGCAAGATTAGAAATTCTAAGACAGGCGACTTCCCAAGCTGTAGAAATTTGCTTTCAAATATCAGTAGCAGGGTCTGTAGCAAGACATAGAAGGATTCGATTCCCAAAATACTTGGCGTCAGAAAGCGATTTTCCGTCAGGGTTTGAAAACTAATGGTCGAAATCCCTGTCGCGATAGCTACCAAGAGATAAACGATGATTTTTTGGGAACGTAGCTTCCAGGCAAAGGCAGACAGCTGAGTGATGGGCCAAAAGTAGAGGAGGCAAGCTCCGATGGCCAGAATAATGAGAAGGCAGAAGAGTTTGGTATGTTTGCTTTTAAACTGCATCCTTTTGTCCCCCTCTCCATAGAAGTAGGATAAAGACGAGACTACCAATGATTCCTAGTAGGAGACTGACAGACAGCTCATAGGGCCGAATCAAGACTCGAGAGAGGATGTCACAGGCCAGAACTAGATTAGCACCGACCAGAGCGACCATGAGTTTGGTTTGACTCAAATTATCTCCATAGCGCTTGCGGATAAGATTGGGAACGATGACTCCGAGAAAAGGCAAGGCACCCACGGTAATCATGGTGACACTTGTCGTTAGCGCCACCAGAAAAAGGGCCAGTTTTTCAAGTAGAGAGTAAGAAATCCCCAAACTTTCACTGGTTTCCTTGCCCAGATTCATGATGGTGAAGGTTTGGGATAATTTCCAAACGGCTATCAGGATAATGAGGCCTAAGAAGAGCCACTCATACTGATGGGTCTGAATCATGGAGAAGGAGCCCTGGGTCCAAGCAGTCATACTCTGAACCAGATTGAAACGATAGGCGATAACTTCTGTGACAGAACCGATAATCCCACTATAGATGATCCCGATCAAGGGCAGCATCCACCTTTCCTTTATAGAAAAAATAGTCATAAAGGCCAGGAAGAAGAGGGTAAATAAAATGGATGAGCCAAAAGCAAAGAGCATCTTTTGGGTCAGACTCGCAGACGGAAAGACAAAGAGGCTTAACACCATTCCCAGTTTAGCGGCTTCTGTGGTTCCGACTGTACTTGGAGCAGCGAATTGATTTTGAGTAATGGTCTGCATGAGTAGTCCTGCCATGCTCATACTGGAGGCTGCAAGGAGAATACTGATGGTTCTTGGAAGACGCGACTCTTGAAAGAGAAGCCAGGTCTGTTGGTCAAAAGCAAAGAATTTTTCCCAAGAAAAATCACTGGTTCCAATGCTAATGGAGAGAAAGACTAGGAGTAGAAGTAAGCCTGTTAAAATATGAGAGAGTTTCATACCCCGTCCTTTCGTGTAGATTTGGTATCGAAAGATACCTGCGGATATAAATGTAACATGATTTCTTTAATCTGTCAATAAATTTTCTGACAATTTAATGTAAAAAGAAAGAAAAATTCCTGAAATAATATCTGCCCCTCTCTTTTATTGGAAAACTGAGTAAAAACCAATCCACCTTCCCACTATCCTTCTCCTATAAAAAGTGGTAAAATGGAGGACAGAAAGAAGGAACTGGAATGACAACATTATTTTCAAAAATCAAAGAAGTAACAGAGCTTGCTGCAATCTCTGGTCATGAAGCGCCTGTCCGTGCTTATCTTCGTGAGAAGTTAACACCGCATGTGGATGAAGTAGTGACAGATGGCTTGGGTGGTATTTTCGGGATTAAACATTCAGAAGCTGCGGATGCACCGCGTGTCTTGGTCGCTTCTCACATGGACGAAGTTGGTTTTATGGTCAGCGAGATTAAGCCAGACGGTACTTTCCGTGTGGTTGAAATCGGTGGCTGGAACCCTATGGTGGTTAGCAGTCAACGCTTTAAACTTTTTACGCGTGACGGTCGTGAAATTCCTGTGATCTCAGGTTCTGTCCCTCCACATTTGACTCGTGGAAAGGGTGGACCAACCATACCAGCCATTGCCGATATCGTTTTTGATGGTGGTTTTGCGGACAAGGCTGAGGCAGAAAGCTTTGGTATCCGTCCGGGTGACACCATTGTACCTGATAGCTCCGCTATCTTGACAGTCAATGAAAAAAATATCATCTCAAAAGCTTGGGACAACCGCTACGGTGTTCTTATGGTTAGTGAGCTAGCAGAAGCTTTGTCAGGTCAAAAACTGGGAAATGAACTCTATCTCGGTTCCAATGTCCAAGAAGAAGTTGGTCTGCGTGGCGCTCATACTTCTACAACTAAGTTTGACCCAGAAGTCTTTCTGGCAGTTGACTGTTCACCTGCTGGTGATGTTTATGGTGGTCAAGGCAAGATTGGGGATGGAACTTTGATTCGTTTCTATGATCCAGGTCACTTGCTCCTCCCAGGTATGAAGGATTTCCTTTTGACAACGGCTGAAGAAGCAGGTATCAAGTACCAATACTACTGTGGAAAAGGTGGAACGGACGCTGGAGCAGCTCATCTGAAAAATGGTGGTGTCCCATCAACAACCATCGGTGTCTGCGCTCGTTATATCCACTCTCACCAAACTCTCTACGCGATGGATGACTTCCTAGAAGCTCAAGCTTTCTTGCAAGCCTTAGTGAAAAAATTGGATCGTTCAACAGTTGATTTGATTAAAAATTATTAAAGAATAAGAGAGGTGCGCGAAATGGCAGAACCAAACCTAGAAAGCCTTATAAGAGATCTCTACAACCATGCCCGTCAGGGCTTGAGTGAAGATTTAGTTGCCGCTCTCCTAGAGACTGCTAAGAAGCTGCCTACTACAAATGAGCAATTACTAGCAGTCCGACTTTCAGGACTGGTCACCCGTGAATTGCTCACCAATCCCAAACACCCAGCACCTGAGTTGCTCAACTTGGCGCGCTTTATCAAAAGAGAAGAAGCCAAATACAGGGGCACTGCAGTTTCTGCTATCATGTTTGGAGAACTCTTTAAAATGCTTTGATTCCATTGTGAATCAAAGCATTTTTTATATGTCAGAAAAAACATTTTTGATGAGGAAACGAAAAAGCCATCCCATTCAGGATAGCTTCTTGGCACTTATACTCAATGAAAATCAAAGAGCAAACTAGGAAACTAACCGCAGATTGCTCAAAACACGGTTTTGAGGTTGTGGATAGAACTGACGAAGTCAGTAACATATATACGGCAAGGCGACGTTGACGTGGTTTGAAGAGATTTTCGAAGAGTATTAGATTTGTTCAGCGATGACCTTTTCAGCTAGGTTCATAGCATGGTCAGATACACGAGTGTAGTGGGAAATGATGTCGATAAAGTTGACTCCAGCTTGTGTAGAACACTCACCTTTGTTAAGGCGTTTGATGTGGGTCTTTCTGAGAACGCGTTCCATATTGTTGATTTCTTTATGGCGTTCAATCAGACTTTGTGCTTTTTCAATATCATTGTTTTCCACACTATCAAGGGCATCCTTGATAAATGCAGTTGTTGCTTGATAAATCTCAGCTAATTCCTCTAAAGCTACTTCAGAGAATTGAACATTCTTACGTTGGAGGTAGTCTGTTAGGTTGAGCAAGCCTTCTGCGTGGTCCCCAATCCGTTCCAAATCACGGGATGAATCCAGAATGTTGGTCAAGACTTCGCTTTCCTTTTGGCTCAAGGATTCGCTTGAGAGTCTGATGAGGTAACGAGTGAGTTTTTCATCGATGGTGTTGATGGCTTCCTCTGTCTTGTGCCCTTTTTCAGCTACCTTTTCATCCATACCGATGATATAGGTATAAGAAAGGTCAAAAGCTTTGGTTGCATAGTTCCCTAAGTGCAAAAGTTCTTTTTTGGCATTTCCTAGAGCGATAGAAGGAGATTGCTGGATAAGTTGCTCGTCGAGATAAAGGGGCTCGTACTTGACAACCTCGTCTTCACCAGGGATGAGCTTGGTTACAAAGTAGGCCAAGGCTCCGATGAATGGAAATTGTACAATGGTGTTACTTACGTTAAAGGCACCGTGAGAGAAGGCGATGGTCATCTCAGGTGAGAGGTGAAGGAGTGCCTGGAAGTACTCGATCATAGCAGTAAAGGGGCCTAATAGGATTAAGCAAAGAATAGTTCCTAAAACGTTAAAGGTAACGTGGGTTGCCGCAACGCGCTTTGCAGAGACATTGGCTCCAGCTGCCGCAATGATAACTGTTAGGGTTGTCCCGATATTATCCCCGAAGAGAACTGGTAGTGAACCTTTAAGGTCGAGGAAGCCACCTGCATAGAGGCCTTGCAAAATCCCAATTGTAGCTGAGGAAGCCTGGATGAGGACGGTAATCACTGCACCAGCTACCACTCCTAAAATAGGATTTTGTCCCAAGGTTACCATATATTCCTTGAATTGTGGTAAATCTTTAAGTGGGCTCATACCGGCACTGATGAGGTTAAGGGCGTAGAAGATTCCCCCAACACCAAACAGGATGCGCCCGATATTGTTTGCTGTTCTGTTTTTTGTAAAGAAGAGGAACATGGTTCCAAGGAAAATCAAGGGTAAAGCATACTCGCCAAGCTTGAAACCGATGATAAAGGAAGTAACGGTGGTTCCGATGTTGGCTCCCATGATAATTCCGATAGCCTGTCTAAGAGTGAGAAGACTAGCGCTGACCAGTCCGACCGTGATAACTGTAACCCCTGTACTTGACTGAATGAGGGCAGTCACGACAATCCCGACTAGAACACCTAAAAAGGGATTGCTAGTGTACTTGTCAATGTAAAAACGAAGGCGATCTCCAGCAGCTTGTTGCAAACCGTCTCCCATGGTCTTAATACTGTACAAAAACAGTCCTAGACCTCCTAAAAAGTGAAATAAAATTTCCTGCCAATTAATGGACATTTCTTTTTCCTCCGGAAAATAATAACGGAATTTCTCCTATTCTATTTTAAAGGATAAAAGTAAATCTCACAAGTGTTTAGCTGAAATTTTCATAAGAAACAAGAACTTTCTTTTAAAATGAGAGATAGATTCCCTTTAAGATAGATGATTTATAGGATTGTGTCCAAATTTTACTGATTATTATCCTAGTTATAGTTTTTATGTTAAATAGATTGACATCGCTTTCATATAGGATAAAATGAAGATGATCCTGTTCTGGTGGTGTGCACTGAGAACAGTTACTTTTTATCAAAAAGTAAAGCGCTTACTTTATATTTTATTAGGAGGATAAGATGAAAAATCTATTTTTTGAAAAACGTTGCCGTTACAGTATTCGTAAGCTGTCAATCGGGGCTTGTTCCTTGATGATTGGTTCAGCTCTATTTGCGAGCCCAGCTCTTGCCGAACAAGTCGCAGTCCCTGAAACAGCTGCAAATACGAGCGCCCAAGCTACAAGTACTAGTGAGACAACTAATCCAGATACTGCAGCTATCGAAAAACAATTATCGGAAACAGAGAACAAAGTAGCTGAGCAACCAATTTCAGAAAACACTCCAGCAATAGCGGATTTGGTTAATGAAAAAGAAGAGGCAAAACCCGCTCCGACAGATAAAACTGAAAAACCTGCTCAACCAACTGAAAAAGAAGAAGTCAAACCAGAGGAAACTCCTCAAGTGGCTGAGAAGAAAGCCGACAAACCGACTTTAGCAGACGTTCCTAAAAATGAAGAAAAGAGTCTCCGACCAAAAGAAATCAAATTTGATACTTGGGATGATTTGTTGAAATGGGAACCGGGTGCGCGTGAGGATGATCCTATTAACCGTTCATCAGTTGAACTCGCCAAGCGCCACAGAGGGCAGTTGGTCAATGAAAAAGCAAGCAGAAGAGCCAAGGTTCAGGCGCTAGCAAATACCAACTCAAAGGCTAAAGACCACGCTTCTGTTGGTGGAGAAGAATTCAAGGCCTATGCTTTTGATTACTGGCAATACTTGGATTCAATGGTCTTCTGGGAAGGTCTAGTTCCAACTCCAGATGTCATTGATGCCGGTCACCGCAACGGAGTTCCCGTTTATGGAACACTCTTTTTCAACTGGTCAAATAGCATTGCCGACCAAGAGAAATTTGCAGCTGCCTTGAAACAAGACGCAGATGGCACCTTCCCTATCGCACGGAAACTTGTCGATCTTGCTAAGTACTATGGCTTTGATGGCTATTTCATTAATCAGGAAACAACGGGGGAATTGGTAGCACCTCTTGGTGAAAAAATGCGCCAATTCATGCTCTATACAAAAGAATACGCGGCTAAAGTCAACCATCCAATCAAGTATGCTTGGTACGATGCCATGACCTACAAATATGGTCGTTACCACGAAGATGGCCTTGGTGAATACAACTATCAGTTCATGCAAAAAGAAGGTGACAAGGTTCCTGCAGATCAATTCTTTGCCAACTTCAACTGGAACAAGGAAAAGAATGACTACTCTGTAGAGATGGCAAAATGGCTAGAACGTAGTCAATATGATGTCTTTGCAGGCTTGGAATTGCAACAAGGTGGTTCTTATAAGACCAAAGTCAAATGGGATGCCCTATTAGATGAAAAAGGCAAGTTGCGTTTGTCACTTGGACTCTTTGCACCAGATACGATTACCAGTCTAGGAAAAACAGGCGAAGACTACCACAAGAACGAAGACATCTTTTTTACAGGTTACCAAGGAGATCCAACGGCTCAAAAACCAGCTGACAAAGAATGGTATGGGATTGCCAATTTGGTTGCTGACCGCACACCAGCAGTTGGTCGAACCTTCACGACCTCCTTTAATACAGGTCATGGTAGAAAGTGGTTTGTAGACGGTAAAGTTTCTAAGGATTCTGAGTGGAACTACCGTTCTGTTTCAGGTGTCTTGCCAACATGGCGCTGGTGGCAGACTTCGACAGGGGAAAAACTCCGTGCAGAATATGACTTTACAGATGCCTACAATGGCGGAAATTCTCTTAAATTCTCAGGTGATGTAGTTGGTAAGACGGACCAGGATGTGAATTTGTATTCTACCAAACTAGAAGTAACAGAGAAAACCAAACTTCGTGTTGCCCACAAGGGAGGAAAAGGCTCTAAAGTTTATATGGCCTTCTCTACGACTCCAGACTACAAATTTGAGGATGCAGCTGCATGGAAAGAACTGACTCTCTCTGATGACTGGAAGAATGAAGAATTTGACCTTAGCTCACTAGCAGGTAAAACCATCTATGCAGTCAAACTTTTCTTCGAGCATGAAGGGGCTGTAAAAGATTATCAGTTCAACCTAGGACAATTAACAATTTCGGACAATCACCAAGCACCACAAGCCCCAACAGGACTCTCTGTTGTGAAACAATCTCTCAAGAATGCCCAAGAAGCTGAAGCAGTGGTCCAATTTGCTGGTAACCAAGATGCAGATTTCTATGAAGTCTACGAAAAAGATGGAGATAACTGGCGTTTGTTGACAGGATCATCTGCTTCAACCATCTACTTGCCAAAAGTTAGCCGCTCTGCTAATGCGACTGGTAGGACTCAGGAATTAAAAGTCGTTGCAGTTGGTAAAAATGGCCTCCGTTCCGAAGCGGCGATGGCATCCTTTAACTGGGGGATGACAGTTCAGGATACGACTCTCCCAAGACCTTTGGCTGAAAATATTGTTCCAGGTGCAAAGGTTATCGGTAGTACTTTCCCAAATACTGAAGGTGGAGAAGGCATTGAAGGTATGTTGAACGGTACCATTACTAGCCTGTCAGACAAGTGGTCTTCAGCTCAGTTGAGCGGTAGTGTGGATATTCGCTTGACCAAGCCACGTACCGTTGTTAGATGGGTCATGGATCATGCGGGAGCTGGTGGTGAGTCTGTCAACGACGGTTTGATGAACACCAAAGACTTTGACCTTTATTATAAAGATGCAGATGGTGAATGGAAACTAGCTAAGGAAGTCCGTGGCAACAAAGCGCACGTTACGGATATCACTCTTGACAAACCAATCACTGCTCAAGACTGGCGCCTAAAAGTTATCACTTCAGATAACGGGACACCTTGGAAGGCCATTCGTATCTACAACTGGAAGATGTATGAAACCTTGGACACAGAAAGTCAAAATATTCCAATGGCTAAGGTAGCTGCCCGTTCACTTGGAAACCATCAAGTTCAACTAGGCTTCTCTGATGTTCCAGCGGGTGCAACCATCACCGTTTACGACAAGGCAGATTCACAAACACCGATTGCAACCTTGAAGTCTGAAACTGGAGGCGACTTGGCAACAGCACCATTGGGCTTTGACAAGCAACCAACTCTCCTCTACTATCGTACCCAACTACCTGGCAAAGAAATCAGTAACACCTTGGCAGTAGCGATTCCACAGGATGAGAGGAAAATTGCTGCAGTTAGTCTTGAAAAAGGGCCTAAGAAGACAGTTTATAAAGAGGGAGAAAAACTGGACCTTAGAGGCGGCACTCTCCGTGTTCAATACGAAGGGGGACAAGCCGACGAGCTGATTAACCTTTCTCACTCAGGTGTGACAGTATCTGGCTACAACGCTCATCAAAAAGGGGAACAAAAGCTCACAGTTAGCTATCTTGGACTTCCAGTAAGCGGTGACTTGAAGGTACAAGTGACTGGTCAAGATGAAGGAAAACCAAAGGAAGTAGCAGGTCTGTACATTACTCAGAAACCAAAAACAGACTATCTAGTAGGTGATCAACTGGATCCTGCAGAAGGCCGCTTCGGCGTTCTCTATGATGATGAGACGGAAGAAAGCCATGCCTTTACGGACCAAGGTGTTGAAATCACGGGCTATGATGCTCAGAAGACTGGACGACAAACCTTGACCTTGCATTACAAGGGGCACACCGCTGAGTTTGATGTCTTGGTTTCTCCAAAAGCAGCTGTCAACGATGAGTACCTAAAACAAGAAATCACTGCTGCCCAAGGCCGTCAGTCAACCCTTGCCTATACCTTCTCAAGCGAGGACAAACAAGCAGCACTAGTAGAGAAGCTCAATGCAGCGAAAGCTGTTGCAGAAAACCATGATGCCAGTCAAGAAGAGGTCAACAAAGCTTTGAATGAGTTGAAACAAGCAGGGACAGACTTGGATGGAAATCAACGTTATCAAACTGCTAGAGAAGAATTGGAAGGTTTGCTCGAATCCGTCCGTGAAAAAGATCCTAAAGCTGAGTTAATTGCCCAAGCAGAAACTTTGTTGGCTTCAGAGATGCCAACTCCTCAAGCATTTGCAGACATGAAAGAAAAGCTAAATAAGAAACTAGCTCCTGCAGAAGAAAGTCACCATGTTGGAAGTATGGATCCAAATGAAGTGGCCCCAACGGTTGAGGCCCTCCCTGAACTAGTTATTGAAACTGAAACAACAGCCTTTGAACGTCAGGAGCGACCAAACTCTGAACTTCTCAAAGGCCAACGGCAGCTAGTTCAAGCAGGAGCGGAAGGGCAAATTCGTCATTTAGTAGAAGTAAATGCCCAAGGCAAACGCACTCTTCGTTGGACTGAGGTAGTCAAGGAAGCAATCCCAGAAATCACCGAAGTTGGAACGAAAGTCCTTTCAAGTAACCAACCAGCTGAAGGTGTGAAAGATTTAGTTCTAGAAACTCCGAAACTGGAAGTTGAAGAGGGAACAATTTCCTTCAAACGTCAAGAACGACCAAACGCCGACCTTCTCAAAGGTCAACATCAGCTAGTTCAAACAGGAGCGGAAGGGCAAATTCGTCGCTTTGTAGAAGTTGATGGTCAGGGCAAACGCACTCTTCGTTTGACTGAGGTAGTCAAGGAAGCAATCCCAGAAATCACTGAAGTTGGGACAAAAGTTCTATCAAGCAACCAACCAGCTGAAGGTGTGAAAGATTTAGTTCTAGAAACTCCGAAACTGGAAGTTGAAGAGGGAACAGTTTCCTTCGAACATCAGGAACGACCAAATGCAGCCCTTCTCAAAGGACAACGCCAGCTAATCCAAGCAGGTGTGGAAGGTCAAGTTCGTCGCTTTGTAGAAGTTGATGGTCAGGGCAAACGCACCCTTCATTCTACTGAGGTTCTCAAGGAAACTCTTCCAGAAATTGTTGAAGTAGGAACGAAAGAAGAGCAAGTCTCACAAACAAGGGATCAAGCTCTTTCAGCAGTACCAGCAAAAGTTGAAGAAACAAGCAGAGAGCTGCCAAATACGGGAGCGACAAGAGATGCTAGTCTAGTAGCGCTGGGACTCCTCGGAGTAATGAGTGGCTACGGCTTGCTTGCTGGAAAGAAGAGAGAAGACTAATCAGATTTACGAATCTTGGATTTTCTCATAAAAATAAAAAACAAGGTTTGACTGTGGATTAGTCAGGCCTTGTTTTTAGTTTTGAAATTGAAGAGTAAATTTGAAGCTAGATTTTTGCTATTCAATTCCTTGGATAAACTTTTGGAAACGATAAGTGTCGAAATAAATATTGGATGCAACTAATTTATCAAATTCATCGAATTTCAGAAATTCTGCGACATCCAGTTCAAGTTCTTTTCCTTGAGGAGAATGTAGACGGTAGCGATTTAAAGCTGAGACTGCTCGACCATCAACAAGTAATTGCTTCACTTCAAGATGCTGGCTCAAAGCATAGAATTGGCCTGCGCCTTGCAAATAAACATCACGTCCTTGTCGAATTTCTATACTATCGCACATGCCATAGTCAAAGTTTTCAGCTACGAAATCTTCCCAGCCTCCCTCATTTACTGCCGTAAAATAGCTTTCTGCAAGTTTTTTTGTATCCATTTGGAACCTCCTGTAAAATAATTGGGCTATGATGAATATCACGAAATATTTTGCCCACTTAAGAGTATACAAAAGGAAATATGACTACAGGTTGTCATATTGCTGAAGATTTTTTTTGAGAGTACTGACCAGTAGATTTTGTAAGTGACTTGGAGATACGACCTTTACTTGATAACCAAAACTTAATAGTAAATCAAAAAACGAAGGAGTTAAAGCTCTAAATGCCTGAACTTTTATTATTTCGTCCTCGACTCTGATTTCTTCTTCCGTGAAGTGATCGTAGATTTTTGGAAGTGCAAATCTTGTAAAAACTAGTTCGATTTCTTCTCTTTGCCCCTCCACTTTATGTTTTGGGGGATTTAAAAAAAGCTCTAACTTTTCTTGAGATAAACGTGGATAATCGAATGGTTTATCTTTTATCTCCACTAGTTCTAGTTCACGAATTCGAGTTAATTTAAAAATACGAAAATCTAATTTTTCTAAGCAGTAACCGATAACATACCAAGCATTCAGTTTATAGATCAATCTGTATGGGATAATTGTTCGCTGACTTTTCTCCTGTTTTTTCGAATAGTAAGAAAAAGAAATCATCTGTTCAGTTTGTATCGCTTCCTCAATTTCTAGTAAATAATTTGTATTAAGAGTCCAGGAACTGAGATCAAAGTAAAAAGGACTGTTTGCTCTTGTAATTTCTTGAGAAGATAGCTTGTGTTCGATACTGTCAAGACTTGAATGACCAACGATTTTACTAACATTTTGGCTCATATGAATGATAAACTGTCTCTCTTCCTCAGTGAAAAAGTTTCTGTCTATCTTATAGTCGCTTGGTATATAGAAACCTCCCTTATCTCCACGTTCCGAATAGATTGGGATCCCCGCTAAACTGAGTGTATCCATGTCCCTATATACAGTTCGAGTAGATATTTCAAACCTCTCTGCAATCTCTTTGGCTGTTATTCTCTTCTTATTTAAAAGCGACAGTAAAATATAGATTAGTCTTTCTAATTTCATGGTAGCAATTCCCCTTCTTTTAATCTCAAATAGCACAAACTAAAGAAACTATTTTAGTTATATTGTATAATAAGAAACCTAGCAATTCAAAAAGAAGGACTGTAGAGTTTAGAATATTAAGGATTAAAATGTTAGAAAAAGAATGGTATAGAAGTAATTAGGTAGATCAATCAAGAAATTTACCTAAATTATTCCAACCGAATTATGTGAAAATTGCCATTTCCCGTACGGTAATCCTAGATTTTTAGGTTAGTAGATAGAAGAATGAACAAGAAAAGTTTAGGGTTTTTCTATCTCTTTTGCTGATTTTGTGATATAATTAACACGTATAAAAAAAGAAGGAGTCATATCTAATGGCAAAATTGACTGTTAAAGACGTTGACTTGAAAGGGAAAAAAGTTCTCGTTCGTGTTGACTTCAACGTACCTGTTAAAGATGGCGTGATTACCAATGACAACCGTATCACTGCAGCTCTTCCAACTATCAAGTACATCCTTGAACAAGGTGGACGTGCAATCCTCTTCTCTCACCTTGGACGTGTAAAAGAAGAAGCAGACAAAGAAGGTAAATCACTTGCTCCTGTAGCTGCTGACTTGGCTACTAAATTGGGACAAGAAGTTAAATTTATCCCAGGTGTTACACGTGGTGCTGAATTGGAAGCCGCTGTTAACGCTCTTGAAGATGGACAAGTTCTCTTGGTTGAAAACACTCGTTTCGAAGATGTTGACGGCAAGAAAGAATCTAAAAATGACCCTGAGCTTGGTAAATACTGGGCATCACTTGGAGACGGTATCTTCGTAAACGATGCATTTGGTACAGCTCACCGTGCACACGCATCTAACGTTGGTATCTCAGCAAACGTTGAAAAAGCAGTTGCTGGATTCCTTCTTGAAAACGAGATTGCTTACATCCAAGAAGCAGTTGAAGCTCCAGAACGTCCATTCGTAGCGATTCTTGGTGGTTCAAAAGTTTCAGACAAGATTGGTGTTATCGAAAACTTGCTTGAAAAAGCTGATAAAGTGCTTATCGGTGGTGGGATGACTTACACATTCTACAAAGCTCAAGGTATCGAAATCGGTAACTCACTTGTAGAAGAAGACAAATTGGATGTTGCGAAAGCTCTTCTTGAAAAAGCAAACGGCAAATTGATCTTGCCAGTTGACTCAAAAGAAGCAAACGCATTTGCTGACTACACTGAAGTGAAAGACACTGAAGGTGAAGCAGTAGACCCAGGTTTCCTTGGTTTGGATATCGGTCCAAAATCTATCGCTAAATTTGACGAAGCTTTGACTGGTGCCAAAACAGTTGTATGGAACGGACCTATGGGTGTATTTGAAAACCCTGACTTCCAAGCTGGTACAATCGGTGTCATGGACGCTATCGTGAAACAACCTGGTGTTAAATCAATCATCGGTGGTGGTGACTCAGCTGCTGCAGCCATCAACCTTGGCCGTGCAGACAAGTTCTCATGGATCTCTACTGGTGGTGGAGCATCAATGGAACTCCTTGAAGGTAAAGTATTGCCAGGACTTGCAGCTTTGACTGAAAAATAAATAGTTTAACTAAAGGAAGATGGTGTGACCATCTTCTTTTTAATTTAATTTATAAATAGGTGGAATTTTTCTATAAATAAAAAAAGAGTAAATATTTGCATCCTGCCTTGTAAAGTGCTAGTATAAAAAGTAACGACTAAATTTAGATAAGGAAAAGGATTATAATGAAAAATAAAAAAGAAGTCTATGGATTTCGTAAAAGCAAAGTTGCGAAAACGTTGTGTGGTGCTGTTTTAGGAACTGCTTTGATTGCTTTTGCAGACAAAGCAGTATTTGCTGATGAAGTTACAGAGACAACTAGTACAAGTACAGTTGAGGTAGCTACTACAGGGAACCCAGCCACAAATCTACCTGAAGCTCAGGGTGAAATGAGCCAAGTTGCCAAAGCAAGCCAAGCTAAGGCTGGTTCTAAAGACTCAGCTTTGCCAGTAGAAGTATCATCAGCTGATTTGGATAAAGCAGTTGCTGATGCAAAATCTGCAGGAGTTAAGGTAGTTCAAGATGAAACAAAAGACAAAGGAACAGCCACAACTGCTACAGAGAATGCTCAAAAACAAGATGAGATTAAAAGCGACTATGCTAAACAGGCTGAAGAAGTAAAGACAACAACTGAAGCATATAAAAAAGAAGTCGCAGCTCATCAGGCTGAAACAGATAAAATCAATGCTGAAAACAAAGCAGCGGATGACAAGTACCAAAAAGATCTAAAAAGTCATCAAGAAGAAGTTGAAAAAATCAACACTGCTAATGCAACAGCTAAAGCAGAATATGAGGCTAAGCTAGCACAATATCAAAAAGATTTAGCAACTGTCAAAAAAGCAAATGAAGATAGTCAACAGGATTATCAAAATAAACTTTCAGCTTACCAGACAGAATTAGCTCGAGTACAAAAAGCTAATGCTGAAGCTAAAGAGGCTTATGATAAAGCAGTAAAAGAAAATACAGCTAAAAACGAAGCGCTTAAAGCTGAAAATGAAGCGATTAAACAGCGTAATGAAACTGCAAAAGCGAATTATGAAGCAGCGATGAAGCAGTATGAAGCAGACCTTGCAGCTATTAAGAAAGCTAAAGAGGATAATGATGCTGATTATCAAGCTAAATTAGCAGCTTATCAAACAGAATTGGCACGTGTTCAAAAGGCTAATTCTGATGCAAAAATAGCCTATGAAAAGGCTGTTGAAGAAAACACAGCTAAAAACAATGCTATCCAAGCTGAAAATGAAGCTATTAAACAACGAAATGAAACAGCCAAGGCAACTTATGAGGCTAAAATAGCACAATACGAAAAAGACTTGGCAGCAGTCAAACAAGCGAATGCAGCTAACGAAACAGACTACCAAACTAAGTTAGCGGCTTATCAGACAGAACTAGCTCGTGTTCAAAAGGCAAATGCTGATGCTAAAGCAGCTTATGAGAAGGCTGTTGAAGAAAACACAGCTAAAAATGCAGCGCTCCAAGCTGAAAACGAAGAAATCAAGCAACGGAATGCCGCGGCTAAAACTGACTATGAAGCAAAATTAGCTAAATATGAAGCTGATCTTGCCAAATATAAGAAAGAGTTGGCTGAGTATCCGGCTAAGTTGCAGGCTTATAAAGATGAGCAGGCTAAAATTAAGGCAGCTATGGCTTTAGCAGAATCAAAGAAGAATGAAGATGGAAACTTGAGTCGCCCAAGTGCTCAAAGTTTGATTTTCAAATCGGAGCCTAATGCTGAACTTTCATTGACTACAACTGGTGAATTTGTTAGCTATACTGGCATGGAAGCAGCTGTGAAGAATACTGCAGAATTTGCCAATAAACTCTTCCAGTTGGATAACTTTAAAGTAACAGACATTCAAAATGCTAACTACCAGACAAACAAACAGGAAAGCTTTGGTACAGTCGGTAAGTATTCTGAGTACAATTCAAATGTAACAAGTGGTAAGGGACCAACTGAATGGTCTTCAGTCCTGCTGAAACGAGGTCAGTCTGCAACAGCAACTTATACGAATCTTCAGGGGACTTACTATCAAGGGAAAAAAGTTTCTAAAATCGTCTATACTTATACTCTTGATCCTAGTTCCAAGTTCCGCAATGATAAGGCTTGGTTGGGAATTTTTAAAGACCCAACGATGGGGGTTTTCGCTTCGGCTTATACTGGTAATACAGAAGATGCTACCTCTCTCTTCGTTAAGACTGAGTTTCAATTCTATGATGAAGATGGTCAAATTATTAATTTTGACAAGGCCTTGATGTCTGTAGCGTCTCTTAACCGCGAAGCAAACTCAATCGAGATGGCTAAAGATTATACTGGGAATTTCATCAAAATTTCGGGTTCTTCAGTTGGTGAAAAGAACGGCCAAATTTATGCGACAGAATCTGAAAACTTCAAAAAAGGAGTTGGTGGTTCCCGCTTCACCATGTATAAGAATAGTCAACCAGATTCTGGTTGGGATAATGCAGATGCACCAAACTCTTGGTATGGTGCGGGAGCAGTGGAAATCTCAGGTCCTTCAAATAGTATGACTATCGGAACAATTTCGTCTTCAGAAGTGTTGGGACAGCCTGCAGCGAATGATCCACGTAGAGCAGAGAAATTATCTCCCAAAAAGCCAAATATTTGGTTTGCGATTAACGGAAATGTTCGAGCAACTAATTTGCCAACCATCACATTAGAAAAACCAACTCCGCCAGTAGAACCAACTGCACCACAAGCTCCTACTTATGAAGTAGAGAAACCACTGGAACCAGCTCCAGTAGTACCAAACTACGAAAATGAGCCAACTCCACCGG
>NZ_KV808800.1:0-6295 GCF_001812375.1 Streptococcus sp. HMSC077F03 | reverse complement strand
TCCCCAAGAGGACAGAGAGTGGTTTCTCTTGTGTCCAGGCTACTGCTGGTTGCACTTCTTCCAGCTCCTCTAGCGCGATGCGCTCCTTAAGTGGTGGCAACCATGGCTGTGGCACTGGAGGAATCTCTTGTTCCTCACACAAGAGCTGGATATTGTGTACTATCGCATCCAACTCTGTTGGAACTTCCTTGATCTCATCCACATCTTCTAAGCCTGATAGGTCTTCATTCAAGATTTCATATTGGCCCAATTCATTGATTAGGTAGATAGTATGGTCCTCAATCCCCATATCGTCCTTGTCCGGCTGGTAATCTGCCCCTGACCATGCCGACTGGAAGAGTTCATAGACTTCGTTATTTCCGACCTGCAGATAGGCGCGTCCAGTCTGTGTAATCTCGGCCGCATCCGGTGTATGAAGCATTTCATTCGAGTCAGAGCGGTCCGCCACTTTGAGGGCAATCTTAAAGCGAGAGTTGGACCAGATCTGATCATCTACTACTCCTGATGGCTTTTGAGTTGCTAGGATCAAGTGGACCCCTAGAGAACGTCCGACCCGAGCGATAGATACCAACTCCTTGATAAAGTCTGGCTGGTTGGCCTTGAGCTCCGCAAATTCATCCGAGATGAGGAAAAAGCTTTAATTCATTATACCATAAGAGATATATTATAAGAAAACTGAATACAGTATGGAATAATAAAAAGAAAACCACCTGAAACTAATCCAGGTGGATATTCAAATATTATAGAAGTGAATGCTTTTTTCGTATATCTGACTAATTAACCATCCCCAAAGCAATCATCAATCACATGACTGACATTACCCATTAGATTTGTCATGTCTCCAAGCTTATAACCCAACGCCTGTACCGCAGCACCCGATGCCAGACTCTCTAAATCACTCTTGAAATTTGTAAACCGAATCTGCAAAGATTTCACAACTGCACCAACTGCTTTTTGAGCACGAACAACACCTTTCAATTCAGCTGCTCCATAAAATGCATCCTCCATCCCATTCCTGAACGCAGGCTTGAAACCTCCCAACATCGACACAACTAGATTTATCGTTGTAGCTGCTGTGGTCAAGTCTATATCCAAAACATCAATCTCTGAAGCAGCAGTTCGAATTGTACCCGATACTGAAATCTGGGACTCCACAATACCATAAAACTTTTTATCGTCCTTATCCTCAAATTTGTTCTTATAATAAATCTCAGTAGGAAAATCATTGATAAGATCTTTTAAATTATCTCTTGAGGTATTTATGACTTTATTCGTGTTTTGAATATAGCCTTTTGCACTATCTAGATAACTGCTAAAAGACGTAGACATCTGATTTGCTAGATCCTCAGCCCTCACATCTATCTGATCATCGAAAGCACTAATAACATCACGATCATCAAATATCCCGCTCTCTTCTAAGTAGGTATTATAATCCTGAGAAACACTAGTATTAACATCTGGAACCGAACTAAAATCTAGTGTATCTATATTTCTAGCCAAGCCTCTATCTGTTTCTTCTAAAGCAGTTTTGATAACTTCGGCTACAGAGATAGTATAGGAGATACAATAAATGATTGTTTGGATATTTTGTTCCAATACTTTTAAAATTTCATTCACAGCTTGTGGTATTCCATCGCCAAAATGCGAACGCTTCTCTAAACCTTTCGTACTTTTCTCAATCATTTCTTCAAATGAATTAACTAGTTCTGCACCTCTTACCCCCAAGTAAGTAGATGTATTTGACTTAGCCCATACATTTCCTTCAGATTTTCCTTTTGAAGTCATGTTATGCACTTCGATATCGAGAAGAGCAGAGTCACTATTAAACTTCGCACTATATAATTTTGATGCAATTGCTCCATGGTCAAAATTATTTCCATTACTATCAAAATAGTCGTTTAGGCCACTAAAGCCGAACCAGTCAAAATTCCTAGAAAAATCATAGGGATTATATTCATTAAGTGTTTTAAACGTTTCTTTCATGCCATCATAATTACTGAAAGCTTTGTCTATCTTTTGTATAGCTTCAATCAAGCTAATGGATTGTAAATGCTGGAAGACAGCTTCTTTGAGATTGTTTGTACGACTCGACAAATTATTCATAACATTTTCATTTGCCTGACTTGTACGCTTGACTACTTCTAACAACTCTTCCGCATGTCTTAAACTAGCGTTCAGATTTGTAATCAAAGTCATCATAGAGGTCGTGTCTAAGCGAATTTCTTTTGAATCACCATATTTTTTCAACAAATCTTTAGTTGTTGTATTCTCTGGAGTCACTGCAAAATCTAATAAACCATCGCCATCTATATCAACCGCAAATAACTGTTCTAGAACTACTTGCTTTGTATATTCCATAGCCTCAGCACTTTTTCTGTAGTCTGTCATACTATGATGAATCGGTAAATCAATCGCAACAACATTTCCAGGATACTTGGTTTCCCTTGTGATTCCCAAAAATTTTAGCACTAACCAAGTGTTGTTATCCAGCAGTGTCTCTGCAACACTATTATCCAGCGCCTGTCCTCCAAATGAAATCTCTTTCCCATCCTGAGCCCAGGCAATATTCGTCAACACATCTCGTGTGGTGGAAAACGTCACAGAGTAACCCTTGTAATTCTTCCTCAACGCTTCAATTCGTTCTGCTTCTTCTTTAGCAGCTTTCAAAGTCTCAGGAGAAGTATCTTTTAAATGAGAAAGATAATCCCAATACTGCCTAAGAACAGCATCGTCTGGAAGTTTAACTGGTTTTCCCTTAATGCTACCAACGATCCCAAGCACCGAGGCATTGAACATTCTAACATACTTATTTAAATTATGTTTGAATTCCTCAAAATTGTTACTCTTACCAACAACCTCTGTATACCAAGCAGCGTCACCAGCTGCCACCATCTCATTAGCAGTCTTACCGTTTACCGACTGAGGAGCACCTTGATAGCCAAAATTATAGGGGACTTGTCTCTCCATGGCTGTCCTTCCAGCCTGATATTCTCCATAAGAATGGCCAGTAGTTGTGCTAATATAGTGTCCATTCGCCTCCACTCTATCATAAAAATCAAGGGCGGGTTTGTTTTTTTCTTTTAAGTACAAGGTGTCATTTAAGGCAATGGCAAGGTCTACAATAGGATCCTTATGGCCATCAGCTTCCATGTTGGTTCCAGCGTAGGCGATATAGGTCTCACCTGTCATCTTATCTTCAACCGCTATGGCAGCAACACCCGAATCTTTATCATACATTTTGTCTACGATTGTTAAAGAATCTCCATACGATTCTTTTATTAGTTCTTCAGTAGTAGCAAGTGGATCTTGAGGATTCCGAAAAGTATAATCTTTTTCATATTCATAAACATAATCTGAAATTTTAGCGGATACTTCCACTCGCCTATTACTTTTCTCAATCGAATTCATAAATTTACTTTCCTTTCACTAAATAAATTGCAGTACTGATTTGAACCAATTTTTCTTTAGATTCTAAACTTAGGAGTATATCGTATCTGTCATAGTACGCATATCCAAGACTAACTGAAAGTTTTGTGTCAGATGGAAGGTTATACTTTTCCACTATTTTTTTGTATAACTCTGATTGATTTTCAGGCTGGTAAATAATATCACTCAATTCAGTTTCTGCGCTCTTAAATGTTTTTTCCACATCTAAGGAAGCGAAAAAATCTCTTGAAACCACTAAATTAAGAATTTCCTCGTCAAACAAAGGATTTATCTCCGAGCTATAATTTAGTTTACCATTAGAGTATGTAACAGGAACTGTCTCTTTAGTGTCGCCACGTGTTATTGTATAATCACCTTTAATATTTACTTGAGTGATATCTAAATTCACTTCGTATTTTTTAACTTCACCTTGATTTTTTATATAAACTCTACTATTGTATCCCTTTAATCCCGTAAAATCCTTTTCTTCTTGTTCTAAAATTTTAAACATGGGTTCAAAGGTTTTTTCAAATTCGTACTGTTCCTTTGTTCTGTTTTTGGGAATGGTCTCACCACCCAAACTACATCCAGTCAACGATGCTGCTGTCATAAGTATAACTCCTCCTATCAGTAACCATAAAATTATTTTTATTTTTTTCATCTTTCTTTACTCCGCGATTATAATATTCGCTATTGATTTGTGATTGCGCCTTTAATCAATCATTTAGCGCATTAATGCCTTAATCTTAATGTATGTACTCTCACAAACAAAATAATGAACTTGATTTTCTAACATAGTCTCTCTTAGAGGTTTCTTTGCGACGGGTACAACGTTTTGGTCATTGAGTCTCATGCTAATCAAAGCCTGTTTGAAACCTTTTGCTAGGCGCAACGCAGCCTCTATATTACGAGAAATACTTTGGTTCGTAATAACAAGTGAAGCATAGCCTGCTAGTATACCTTGTTTAAAGATAAACTCTAGTCTCTTTTGTGCCACAGGTGTTAAATTCCCAATTATTTCCGTGATATTATAAAGAACGATAGTAACTACATGTTCCTTTAACCCCTCTTGATTTCGCTTATGAATCTCCGATTCAAGAAGCTCTAGCCTATTTTCGATATTTTGTATTTCATTCTCATAAATGACTTCTTCCCCAAATTTCTCAAGATTTAGTTTAGAAAATTGTGGCGCCAAGACGATGACTTTTTGTTTTCCTTTTGCAATGTGTTCCACCAAAGTAGCCATCTGTTCTTCTTTATCTGTTAGGTAGAGGAGATTTCCTTTAGCTAGGTTCCAAGTAACGGGCTCAACTGTCTCCAAGTCAAGTCCTAATGGCACGAGTCCATGTTCATAGGCAGTCTGCACGCTGGCTCGGCTATAGAATTCTTTCTCCGTCAACTCCTCTGGCACCATAGGGATGGCACTTGGGCGTTGGCCTGTCCAGGCTTCTTGGAGAGAAGCGACTACTTGGCGAAGGTTGTTGAGAATTTGAGTATCATTGGCTCCAGAAACTGGAAGCGCCAACTGGATGACATCGACTTCCTCACGTTTCATAAGGGCACGTCCCTTGATATCTTCCATGGTCATAGCGAGTGGTGTAGCACCTACAATTGCTCTCACTTCGCCTGCTTCATTCTGTGGTAGGCTCAATTGATGCTTGAAGTTCGAGTAGAGTTGAGCGCGCAGGTTGGTCTGACGACCAGCTGTCATCAAGAGGTGAACACCGATGCTGAGACCTTCACGAGAAATTCTCACTAGAAGCTTGAAGAGTTCTGCCTCATAGGTCTCTTCTTTGATAGCTTCATAGCTATCTAAAAGAATGACAATAGCTGGTTCTTTCTGACCACTGGCCTGACGGTAGAGTTCCAATGTCCCAACGCCATAGTCAGAGAGAAGTTTCTTCCGACGATTGAGTTCTTTCTCCATGATTCGTACAAATTTAGAGATTTTCTCCGTTTGGTCCAAAAGCATGGTATCAGCCACCTGCGGAAGTTTAGATAGTGGAGCCAAACCATTGGTCCCAAAATCCATCAAGTAGATAGTCAGGTCCTTAGGACTGAACTTACGAGCCAAGTCCATACCTGCAGACTGAAGGAAGGTTGTCTTTCCAGTACCCGGGCTTCCATAGAGAAGGACATGTCCGTCCTTGGCGAGATTGATAGAGACAGCTTCCTGTTTCTGTGCCTGTGGAATATCTGCCATTCCCAGTAGGACAGAGAGTGGTTTCTCTTGTTCCCAGGCTACTGTCGGTTGCACTTCTTCTAACTCCTCAAGCGTAATTCGCTCTTTAAGCGGAGGCAACCATGGTTGCGGTACTGGAGGAATCTCTTTTTCTTCACACAAGAGTTGAATGTTGTGCACAATCGCATCTAACTCTGTCGGAACTTCCTTGATTTCATCCGCATCCTCTAAGCCCGATAAGTCTTCGTTTAAGATTTCATATTGTCCCAATTCATTGATCAGGTAGATGGTATGGTCTTCAATTCCCATATCATCCTTTTCTGGCTGGTAATCTGCCCCTGACCATGCTGACTGGAAGAGTTCATAGACTTCGTTATTTCCGACCTGCAGATAGGCGCGTCCAGTCTGCGTAATTTCAGCTGCATCAGGAGTATGAAGCATTTCATTTGAGTCAGAGCGGTCCGCCACTTTGAGCGCAATCTTAAAGCGAGAGTTAGACCAGATTTGATCATCCACCACACCCGATGGTTTCTGCGTTGCTAGGATCAAGTGGACCCCTAGAGAACGTCCGACACGAGCGATAGACACCAACTCCTTGATAAAGTCTGGTTGGTTGACCTTAAGCTCCGCAAATTCATCCGAGATGAGGAAGAGATGAGGGAGCGGTTCTGTCGCTTCTCCGTTTTT
>NZ_KV808799.1:0-10986 GCF_001812375.1 Streptococcus sp. HMSC077F03 | reverse complement strand
CCACCACCCTTATAGTCAATCAGCAAGAAAGCCACATCATGAGGGTGGAAGTTAACAGCGAGGGATAGGATATAGGATTGGATGGTTTCTGACTTTCCTGAACCAGTCGTCCCTGCGATCAATCCATGAGGTCCATGGGCTTTTTCATGCAGATTGAGTTGAACCAGGTCATCCTGACCACGCAGACCAATCGGCACAGCCAAACTCTTGTAAGGTGCGTTCTTTTTCCAACGGCTCGATACCTGCAAATCCTCAAAGGTCTCCGCCCCATACATTTCCATAAAGGTCACAGAATCTGGGATCGAACTCTTCAGGTTTTGGAGGTGATTGAGCGGAGCCAAGGTACGGGCGATCCGCTCCTTGTCATAATCTGCTGGGAAATGATCCAAACGGAAGTCCGTCTCTTTCAAGACTCCTTCTTCCATGACCAGTTGACCTGTATTACGGTCCTTGATATTGATCACTGTCTGGATGTTCTCAGACAAGGAACTCATGACATCCTCTACAAAGATGAGAGAACAGCCTAATTCCGTTGGATCTTCGGTAAAGAACTCCATGATGATATGATCCAAAATCAGCTTCTCATCGGTCACTAAAACCACGTAATGAGGATGGAAGAGGGTGCTCTCCTTGTGGGATGCTTCTTCCTTTTGACTACGACGTAGTTTCAAGATTTGATTCAAACTATTCAGAACTTGGTCCCGTGTTCGTTGATTGTAGACAAAACCGCGGACATTGAGTTCTTGCAGTTTAGCATGAGGTAGCCAACGCATCCAAGACCATTGCTCTTTTTCCTCTTCAGGCAGGATCGTAATAAACTGCACATCATGATAAGAATGGAAAGTCGCTAGCTGCATCACCAAAAGCTGCAGTTGTTCTAGAACGAGATTTCTAGGTCCAATATAACCCACCGGTCCATGGCTGAGGTTTGCCGGGATTGGCATATCTGGGATCTTTTTGTGACGACTATAGAGAGCGTAACCCTCTTCTTCTAGAGCATCCTTCTTACCGCTACGCTCCTGTTGACCGTATTTCAGGTCATAGCTAGTCGGCATTTTCCCGAGTCCCAAACGATAGTATAAAAAGTCAAAATGCAAGGGAGTCTTTTCATAAATCCGGTGATTGTAACTCTCAACCAAGTCCGTCAACTCTAAAATCGTTGGAAAATGATAGTGCATCCCTTCTTTTTGTTCTCGTTCCAGACGAGTCAATTCCTTGACCTTATCTTTCAGGTAAAGACGATAGAGATCGACCCGTTCCTTCTTATCAGCCTTGTACTTTTTACGATTTTTGATGAAACCACGGATAGAAAAAATCATTGTGGTTATGGACATCCCTACTGTCGCAAGGATATAGATCCCTCGAGGTTGAATTAAGGTGATTAAGACGGTTACTCCGACCATCATCAAAGGAGGAACGATCAGCTTTAACAGTTCATCACTGGGCTTAACCGGTTCCTGGCCCGGGGGATTGATCAAGATTTTATCTTCGCTGCCACGATAGATGATCCGTGGAGAACGATGATAATCTGGATAATCTTCATAAAAACCATATCGAGATGGTTCTCTCAGAGTCAGTTGTGGCCCAACTTGGGCAGGACCCTGGACCCATACTTCATCAGGATAGAACTTGATCGTCACCGCCCCTAGACTCAACTCATCTCCAAAACCAATCAATTGCTGGTCCATTTGTTCCAGATGATTGTTTCGATAAAATGCGCCTTTTAGTCGAGTTAGCTTCCATTGATTTTGGGATTTTTGGAGTAAGAGTTCAACATCTCCATCTAGGGTGATCAACGCACCTCTTTGAGAGCCAATCTGAAACTCTGATAAATCCAAAAGGTCATAAACCCTTGGCTCCCCTTCTCGGAGATAAAAGACGACCTCACCCAAACGCAGACCATCTTTCAAGAGTCCTGCTTCATCGCCGTACTGATAAAAGACCTCATCACCATCGACCTTGAGCTGAATCGATCTTTCCTGTTGAGAAAGGTAGACTTGGGCCTTTTCAGTCGCTCCGATCAAGACCGTCTTATCTGAACCCAGTTCTACTTCATAACGCAGACCTTGGCTGTAGAAAATGATTTGTTTTTTCATAATTTCTCTCCTTGGTCTACTTTAATTGCTAGAGGAGCTACTTGGAACAGGTTTCTTCTCAGATGACGGTTTGCTTTCAGAAGCCTTGTCTTGCGGATTAGGAGTTGTAGAAGCATTGGAGCTTGATTCACTCGTTAGTAGCTCACTTCGACTATCCCAGTATTTCTTATACTCGCTTTCCAAAGTATTCAACTTACTTTCACGGTCTTTCCCTGACAAGTTACCATCTTCTCGAACCTGCTTGATTTCCTGAGTCAAAGCATAGAGAATCAAGTCACTGTCGTTAATCCGTTTCGCAATATCAAGAGCCTCTTCAAAGCGATTGCGCCCAACCTGGATCCAGTAAGTCAAATAAAGCTCATCTGACTTGAGTGTTACGTTGTTCAAGATGACTTTCTTTTGTTCAGAAGAAAATTCCAATCCCTGAATATAAGAGTAAGCCAACTCATACTTTTGCGTATTCGGCAAGCTAGCTGGATCAATTCTCTCTAATTCTGTAATAACACCACTATAATCCACTTTAATAAAGGCAGTATCTGCCTGCAACATCTTTTCTTTGAAAGGATTTTGCACAAAAATCAGATAGATAAGTGGAACGATCAACAAGACAACGCTGGCTGTTAACCAAATCGTTGCCAGTTTAAAGACACGATGGCGTCTACTTGGAACCAAGACCAAATCTGCCCGTTCTTTCGCAGCCTTCTCCGTGTAGTACTTCTCCAAAACAGCTACTGCAGCCTCTATATCACCTGCCTGACATAGATCATTTAAGAAATCTGGCAAGGTCTCTAATTCCAAGGAACCATTATAAAGATCCATGAAATCCAAATCGCTAAATAGTGTTACTGTAAAACATTTAGCCTGGCGTAAAAAATCTTCTGAGGATATGGATTGAGGAACCATCAGACCAGGAATTCCACGATAAGCAATCTTAGCCTGAGCATCCTTGGTAATAAAGAGATTTACTGGGTGCAAAAGGAAAGTCACAGGTAACTCCAAAGCCCCCTCTAGACGAAAAACGTTTAGGGCCAAACGGATTCTTTCCGAAATGGTACGTTCCTTTATTTCCTCATAAGTCAGTCCATGAGCTTCAACTTGATAGGAGAAGGTGACACTATCCTCATCAGACACCATCGATTGCTCCAAAAAGAATGGATGATGCAAATCCAATAGTAACAGTTCCCGTAAATCTTGACTCGCAACATCTGAACGTTTGAGTGTTAATTCCCAGTTTGTTTCATTTTTTTCATAGACAAACGACTGTCCACCAAATTCAAATTTTTCTTCAGCCACCTATATCTCCTCAATTTCTACTAAATCTCCTGTCGTCATAGGATAATCAGACAGATGTTTCCCTTCATCAATCAACAAACCTTTATTGACAATTCTTAATTGATATTTTTTTCGCTTGATACCTGGATTAAAAATCGTATCCACTTCTCGCACCAGCCGGCGCACTTCAATTCGCCGTGGAATGCGAATATCCACATCTCTTTCTCTCAAACGTAGGGTAATATTGATATGTTGCTCCACCTTTTACACGCCTCCTATGTCTGGTTTATCCTTTTCTAAGTTACTTAGACAGACTAGTTAAAAACCTAGTCCATCCCTTCTACCATCACACGATAACTCATTACTGCCGTTGCTCCAAATAGCAAGAAAATCAACACCACATAGAATATCTCTGGAAGAAAGTCATTCAGACCACCTTTTTCTACATGGCCTATATTTGTTTGGAACTTGATTGTTTTTTGAGCATTGGGCTGAAACAACTGTTCTTCAGAAGATTTTTTCACTGGTCTCTGTATAGCAGAAAACAGTTGGCCCCTTTCTGTGATCAACTGTTCCTCTTGATGCTGTTGCATGTCCTGCAACCTCTTTTGAGTCGCTTCATTAAAAAGCTCCTTGATTTGTTCAGACTGTAGACCAAATTTCAATCCCTCTTTCTTTTCAAGTCGGGAATCATCAATCTGCAGACTGTTATCCTTCAAATCATCTGCAGCAGCCCCAGAGACTGCTGCACATGTTACTAAGGTAAGAAGGAAAAGAATGATTTTCTTCATATTTCTAATTTCTATTCTTTCTCAGCTTGGCTTGCTTGAAACCACAAACTACTTTCTCTGATAAAAACATTTATAACAAGTAAAACAGCTATGACAACAATCGTTGCAACAAAAGCGATAATTGCTGCTGGATGTCCATCAAAATATCCTGAGAGCAAACCTTCTAATATCGATAACGCATTGAGATTTTTGATAAATGCTGGGAAACCAGTTAGACTTGCTGTTGTCCCAATAGCATTTGATAGGTAGACAAAGCTAATCATCATAAAGAAGGCGAGACCCATACCAATCACTCGGAAATGTTTAAGCAATAGATATTGTCCTTGAATCAGTACAAATGCTGCTAAAACAATTAATAGAACCCAAGATGGTTGATATTCACGACCAACCTGTAGCTGAACACTTGATACAACACCAACTACCAATCCGACAACGAGACTTAAAGCAGATAGGATGGTTACCGTCATCAAGTCTGTATCATGTAACTTATCAAGTTTGAACTTATCTTTGACTTTGCGAATAACGTTTTGAGTTGCAAACAGATAGGCTGTAAAGAGGCTAACAATCTCCAATAGTAAAATCCATGTAAATGGACGGTAAACATTGACAGTCGCTTTCACTGAAGTAGCATTTTGGGTAACAGGATTGGATAAGAAGTTCAACAATACTTCGTTTGGCACCCCATTTTGATAGGCATTATTCAGAACCTTCACAAAGGATTCTACAAAGTTTCCATTGTTAGTCAATTCTTCGTTAAACTGCGTCATCAAGGAGTCAGCATCTTGTGACAACTTTTCAGTACTTGTTTGAGCGTTTGACAATTCACGATTGAAATTACCTAAAGTCTCATTCACAGACTCTGCAGCTTTGACATTACTTTGAGAAGATTCCTTCACACCCGTAGTTTCTGACAAGAGAGCTGCATAATCCGAATTTAGGGTAGCCAATTGATTATTAGTCTCTTCAAAAGTAGCATTGCCTCCCCTTTGCTTCTCAACCAAATCATCTAGTTTCTTTTCCAACTGGTCGTACAACTCTAACTGTCCCTTGATTTTGGTAGTCAATTCTTGGTTGGTAGCCAAAACATCCTTCACATTTTGTTCTAGAACAGGCTTGAGAGTAGTCAGTTCTGACAAGGCTTTATCTACTTTTCCTTTAGTACCATCAGTTTCTGTATCGCTAGCAGGTGTAGTTAAGCTGTCTTCATATTTCTTCAGATTTGAACTAATAGCTTCAAACCAAATATCTGACAATGCTTTAGACACATTACTATTTTTTAACTCTTTGACAGTATTGTATGCTTGTGTGAGTGCTTGTACCTTTTGGTAGTCAGAAGCTATTTTCTGAACCTTTTGTCCATAAGACACTGCAGCTTGCTGAACACGTAACACATCTACTGGAGCACTAGCTGCTTGAACATCATTCAAGGAAATATTAATTGATTTTAGCTCTGCTTTTGGAGCTGGGCTTGGAGTCCCGGTTGAACCTGTAGTTGGAGTCGGAGCTGCCTCTGCAACACTATAGGCTACTTTAAAAGTCCCACCCGTCTTTAAATCAATTTCTTGACCAAACTCAACTGGTGTACCATCATAAGTGACTGAGTGAACTGTCACTCCTGATTCAGCTTTCCATGATACCTTAGCCTTTGTTCCTGTTCGTCCAACAGCACTCGTACTCGTGATTGCCAGATCTTCCAAATTCTTCAAATCAGTCGAATTGATTTCGTCACTAGGCTCTTTGATTGTTTTTAATTCAGTATAGTCTACAGAAGGAATTGTGATCGGTGTCATACCAAAACCATTAAATTCTTTTCCACTAAAGTTTTCTTTTGGTAATTCTGAGATTGCAGAAGCCAACTGCTCTTTGAGAGATTCTTCAGCCTTCTCTAGGTCCTTGTTTGCAGCTTTATTCAAAAATTGATCAAGAGTGATGTTGCTCTTCTCACTTGTTCCATAGTAAGTGGCTAATTTCTCATCAATAAAGTTATGAATATCCTTTTTATGATTTTCAAACTTGGTTCTTTCGTCTGTTAGATTGGTCTGTAATTTAGCAATCTCTTTGCTGATGTTTTCTGCGACTGTTTTATAGGAAGGTACAACTTCAGATGACGTACCATCAGATGATGCTGCTGTTCCGTCTATATTAGAAGTCAGACTACCTTGAGCTTTAATTAATTCCTTATAAGTTTTAATTTGTTCCTGAACGTCTTCCCGACTCTGAGAGATGAGCCCAGTGATAACATCCGCATGATTTTTCTTCTCATCTACTCTATTCTTAAGCAGAGTTCCAAACTTCTCACCATAGGCAATCTGCGAAACATCAAAACGACCAAAAATCTGTGAGTAGCCCTCCAAACCTGTCTTTAAAGCAGTGTTTGCGTCAACAGAAGAACTCGACATACTATAGAGAGTTGGGAAAAGATTTTTAGTGTTGATAGCTGTCCCATATAAGTTCGTACGATAGTTTCCGATATTGGTCGCTTGTATCTGTGAACTAGCTTGGACATTCTTTTGTGCAGTGTAAAGATTGTTCAAAATACTAGCCATATACATATCAACTAACTGACCATTCAAATCAGCAACAATGTCTTTTGCTAGTTTATTTGCATCATTTTCTACTTGCAAATTTCCTTGCGCATTCACCTTATAATTGATGGTTGTCTTATCAACATTGATGCTGTTAATATCGAGTATTTTTTCAGAAAAGTCACTAGGAATTGTTAAAACGAGTTGGTATTTCCCACTTTCTAACCCAGAATCAGCTGCTCCACGAGGGACAACAGACCAATTTTGTGAATTATCACGCTCGATATTTTTTACATAACTAGCACCTAGATTGTATTCTTTTGTATCTACGTAGACAGGCTTATCTTCATTTACGATAGCTACATTTAATTTTGTCTGCTGATTAGCCTTTGCATTATTTTCATTGCTAATCGTTGTATTTTTTTGAACAGATAGATTCAAAAAAATAATCAATGCAAGCAATCCTAATGCCAGCAGACTACTTCCTATATATTTAAAAATTCTATTCTTCTTCATATTACTTTAAATCTTCTCCGTCATAAAAAATAGGAAGGCTCTCGCCCTCCTAAAGCCACTTATATAACAAATTAAATTTGTGATGCAAGATCTTGGTCGTTTTGTTCAACAATTTCAGCAACCTTGTTCAACTGTGCATTGATTTCATCAAGCAAAGTTGCAAACTCCTCAATTTTTGGAGACAATTCTGTGAATTGGCGATCAAAGCTCTCAAAAGCAGCACCTTTCCAGTTGTCTCGGATAGTATTTTGCTCTTGAGTCAATGTACGAAGTACTTGTCTTACTTCCTCAGAACCTTGAGTGTACTTTTGAGCAGAGGTGCGCAATTCTTCTGTTGTTAATTGAATTAAAGCCATGTGAAACTCCTTTATATTAATTTACTCCCTCATTATATCAATAATTTGCCTCAATTGCAAGTTTAAAATTCATTTTTTATTCTATTTATAAAAAAATAAGAGCTATTTCCATCTAAAAACTAGTAAGAAGGATTAAATTATCTGCTTTTCTTGTATAATTACTTCTTTTTTTATCTATAATAACAAACTATAACAAATTCATATCATCCTTCTTTTATAAGGTATATTTGTCAAACGTTCTTTTCTTCTAACTTTCTATGAAAGTTTTTATTCTCTTGATGGCGAGCTTCCAGCACATTCTCTATACGACTCTTGTAAAGTTGATGATAGTTATCCAAATTGTTCTCTATCTCAAAGATATATGGTTGAATTTCAGCAAAACTACTATCTCTACATGCATAGGAAAGCGCCTCTAGGAGATGATCCGTCTCCCTGCTAAACTTGTGGAAATCATCATCCAAATCCATCTCCAAGCGTTCTAAGTCTCGTAATTTACGATTATACTCATCCTCTAGTTTCTGAAGTTCCTTTTTATCCATGACCAGTTTTCTCCTAGCTTTTGATCGGACTCTGTAAAGTAGGGGTTTGCATGGTCTGGGTCAAGTAAGTTTCAGCAGCATCAGCGGCCTTGCCCTCAAATCCTCCCTTAATATTGTTTACATAGGTCTTAGAAGCATACTCTTGCATATCTGCGGCTGCTTCCTGCAACTTTTTAGTTAACTCAGTTCCTTTAGCAAGGATTGACAACTCTTTTGCAGTTACCAAGGCTCTGACTGCTTGGCGTTCTTGTTCCTTCATTCTTTCTTTGAAGCCTCTATCGAGTTGCTCTCTTGTAATTAAGGTATCCTCATCCGTTAGGACTAACATTTTTTCCCCTCCATGTTTGTTTTACATCCGCCAATAGATTATTAAAATCTTCAGCACTATCTGTATCTATGGTCTCAAAGGAACCACTAGCTTTAACCAAGCTTTCCCCCAGTTGCTCGATTTGTGTCAGGAAGGATGTTGCTGCAGTCTTCGTGTCACTTGCAACGCCTTCATCCCAAAAGCTTGTTGTGTCAAAACCAGAAAGTAGATTTGTAACTTCTGAACTTGACAAATATCCAACCATGTCAAACGCTGTCTGTCTTGTTTCTTTTATCATATTTTGAATATCTTCCTTAGCATCTGAAAGTAAGGTTTTCACAGATTTAACTTTATCTTCCATGTCAAAATTTGCCAACTGGGCTGCTGTCTGAAGCAACTGAGCTCGGACCAAAATTCTCTTTTCTCCTGTAAGATTACCATTTCTCAGTTGTTCCTGATAACGAGGAATAGCTTCACGATCCCACTTTATAGATTCCTGACGAGCTTCTTCGACAATCTTACTATATTCAGTTGTAAAATTCTCGTAAACGCCATAACCAATAGCTGCCTTTATTTTAAACTCACCTCTCATAATGGAATTTAAAATATTAGCTGCTACATTTTCATCGACTCCTAAAGCCCTGAGAGAATCCAAAGATGTCGCAATCAATCGAGCTAGCTTTTCACCTGCCCTGAGCAATTCTGGGTGAAAATCCTCAGACGCAGTCAATAAATTTCCCTTTCCATCCGATTGGAAAACACCAAAGTCATGGGAGCTTTCCGGATCAGTAATTTGGGTATAATGAAGGGGGACAAGGACATTGACTTTACCGACGGGTTTCTTAAGTGGTTCATCGGAGTCCCCAGGTAATTTAGTAATGGTATGCTCACGATTGAGCATCCCCACGACATCAAAAGGATTGACATAGTACTCGATTTTTTCGCTAATCTTTTTGATTTTCTCATCACTGAGGCCCATTTTCTTTAAGCTCTTTGTCGTGTCTGGACCGTCAAAGAGAACCACTTTGCCGATTTTCTCCAATTCTTGATCACTGAGGCCAGCTACCCCTTGCGCAGAGACAATGGTTCCTAGGGAATGAGCTGCAATGTCCATCGTCGCATTTGGAGCCTTTTCGCGCATCTCAGCGATTTTCGTTTTCATTCCTACTGTTGCTAACTTGGCTTGCGGCGTATGGATATGGTTGAGCGCAAACTGAGCATCGTTGTCAATCCAGTCGTTCAAATTCTCTATACTGATAGCATCACTTCCGCGGATGGTCATATAGGTTTTCTTGGTATCTTTAGTTAAGGTTGGCGTATCCGTTAAGTAGTAGGCATTAAAACCAGCTCTCTCATCAGTTAAGAGTCCTTTTTGATAGCGTTTGATAGGATACTCTTCTTGGTGAACCCCTCCTCCAGGATCACCAACTTGAAGTTTTATCGTATCTTCCACAGTATGTAAATCAGGATCTGGCTGCAAGTAGACTTTACCATTATGGGGAAGATGTTTCCCGCCGGGAGTGATTTCCCATTCTTTTTTATCCTTGTTATAAATCTTAGTATCTTGAGAGAAATCGAAATAGAGTGATTGACCTGAATTTAACAAAGCCCTATTTTTTTCTCTCTGAGATTCATAAGGAAATTTTATTGGTCTACCAGTATAGGCTGACTGAGCTAAATTCGCATAGAAATTATCAAAATCTTTTAAATTACTATTCGTCAAAACCTCTTCCTCCTACACGTAACGGACCGCTTAATATCATAGAATCAAAAATTACTTTTTCATTTTCAATTTCAAACATGACACTCCAATCCGACTCTTCTATATTATTAAATTCACCAAATATACTCACAACTTCCCCTCCACCTTGTGGAGTTCCATTTCCAACTTTTTCCCACATTGTTTCATCCCAATCAATCTGAACAGATTCTATCTTTGCATTTTGAGATTTTACAAAATCCTTAATCTCCTCTTCATGCTCCTTTAGATAAGCCAACTGCTTGGCTCGTGGGCTTAGAAATAGATTTGTTTCTTTCGCCATCCATGCTCCGCCTCCAAATACTACAAGGGCTATAACTAGCCAAACCAAAGTACGTTTTTTCATCTCTTTCCTCCTATATAGCGGAATCTAAGTTTATTATATCATGAATGTAAAAAAAAAATACTTTTAATAAGTATAGTTGTTCATTATAGATTCCCAGGTAATTTGGTAATGGTATGCTCACGATTAAGCATCCCCACGACATCAAAAGGATTGACATAGTACTCGATTTTTTCGCTAATCTTTTTGATTTTCTCGTCACTGAGTCCCATTTTCTTTAAACTCTTTGTCGTGTCCGGGCCGTCAAAGAGGACGACTTTGCCGATTTTCTCCAGTTCTTGATCACTGAGGCCAGCTACCCCTTGGGCAGAGACAATGGTCCCTAAGGAGTGACCTGTGATGTCCATCGTAGCTTGCGGAGCTTTTTCAGTCATCTCTGCAATCTTCGTTTTCATTCCTACTGTCGCTAACTTGGCTTGCGGCGTATGGATATGATTGAGAGCGAACTTAGCATCGTTGTCAACCCAGTCGTTCCAATTTTC
>NZ_KV808798.1:0-590 GCF_001812375.1 Streptococcus sp. HMSC077F03 | reverse complement strand
TCCATCAAGTACATGGTAAGGGCCTTTGGACTGAACTTGCGAGCCAAGTCCATACCAGCAGTCTGAAGGAAGGTGGTCTTTCCTGTACCCGGACTTCCGTAGAGGAGGATATGACCATCCTTGGAGAGATTGATAGAGACAGCTTCCTGCTTCTGGGCCTGCGGAATATCCGCCATCCCCAAGAGGACAGAGAGTGGTTTCTCTTGTGCCCAGGCTACTGCTGGTTGCACTTCTTCCAGTTCGTCTAGTGCGATTCGCTCTTTGAGCGGTGGCAACCATGGCTGTGGTACTGGAGGAATCTCTTGTTCTTCACACAAGAGCTGGATATGGTGCACTATCGCATCCAACTCTGTCGGAACTTCCTTAATCTCATCCACATCTTCTAAGCCAGAGAGGTCTTCATTCAAGATCTCATATTGGCCCAATTCATTGATTAGGTAGATGGTATGATCTTCGATCCCCATATCGTCCTTGTCCGGCTGGTAATCCGCCCCTGACCAGGCTGACTGGAAGAGTTCATAGACTTCGTTATTCCCGACCTGTAGATAGGCACGTCCTGTCTGGGTGATCTCGGCCGCGTCCGGTGTATG
>NZ_KV808797.1:338697-408212 GCF_001812375.1 Streptococcus sp. HMSC077F03 | reverse complement strand
TCGCAATGGAAATATCATTTCAGGATTCTATACTCCAACAGTAGTAGAACTTCCAGAGCAAGTGAAGCCGTCTGATAAAAAAGAACTTTCAGTACCTGATTCGAAACCAGATCAATTGACGCAAAACATCTCTGTAGAAAAACATCAACTTCCAAATACTGGAACTCAAGAAGATGGTTTGAAAAATCTAGGAATTCTGACAGCCCTAGCAGGTGCCATGACATTTGGATTACTAGGTAAAAAGAAACGAAACGATGAATCAGACTAATCATTTTTAAGAACCGAGAAATCGGTTCTTTTTTATGACATTTGTCATATTTCCTAGTGACAGAAGCATCTAGCTCCGCTAACTTCAAAGGACTATAATTGAAGTATGAAATGGAGGAAGAAGAAATGAAAAATAAAATGATTGTCGCAGTGAGTTTAGTAGCAGCAGGAGTTATGACCTATCTCATGTTTTCAGGATTGGACGAGGGTTTCTATCATTTTCCTTGGGAGCTCTTTGCTGGCTTTGGAATGATGTCTTGGCTTGTCAGAGAAGGTTTGAAATTATTCAGAGATGTGAAAAAGGAGTTTGAGGAATGAAAAAAGCAATCATCTATTTCTTTATCAGCCTGTCACTCTTGGTATGGTTAGTGGAAATGTTTACTGGTTGGTTTGACCAAACCTTGCTTCGCCAATTTATTCGTGGTGCTTGGGGTTTTGGATTTATGATTTTCGTTGTTTTCCCTGTGGGAATGAAGTGGTTGAAAGGAGAATCTCATGACTGTGATTAAAGTTGAGAAATTGAGTAAGAAAATAAAAGACAAGGAGATCTTGCGGAACATCTCCTTTGAAATCAACGATGGTGAATGTGTCGCCTTGATCGGGCCTAACGGAGCAGGGAAGACAACCTTGATTGATTGCCTCTTGGGAGACAAGTTCATGAGCTCAGGTCAGATAGCCATTCAAGGCTTTGCACCAACAGATCCTCGATTAAAGCAGCTTATTTCTGTCTTACCCCAAGAAAATGCAGTTGCCCAAAGCTTGAAAGTGAAAGAACTTCTATCATTTTTCAAGTCACTTTATCCCGACAGTCTCTCAGACAAAGAAATTGATGACTTGTTAAGATTCTCAGATAAGCAGAAAAATCAGCTAGCGGGCAAGTTGTCTGGTGGTCAAAAACGTTTGTTCTCTTTCGTGTTGACTTTAATAGGTCGTCCGAAAATTCTATTTTTAGACGAGCCAACTGCTGCCATGGATACCTCGACACGTCAGCATTTTTGGGAAATTGTCAATCAGTTAAAGAAAAATGGTGTCACCATTGTCTACTCTTCTCACTATATCGAAGAGGTAGAACATACGGCTGACCGCATTTTGGTACTCCACAAGGGAGAATTGATTCGCGATACGACGCCTTATGCTATGCGTGGTGAAGAACAAGAAAAACATTTTACGGTACCTCTAACTTATCAGGAAGTTATCAGCACTTTGGACCAGGTTCAAGAGATTGAAATCAAGCAAAATGCTCTTTCCTTCACAACCAAAGAAGCCAGCAAAGTATGGAAAGTCTTGCAAGAACAGGGCTGCACGATCGAAGAAATTGAAGTTCGCAATCGAACTCTTTTGGACAGTATCTTCGAAACGACTCAAGACTAAAGGAGATTGACGATGAAAAATATGACAAGTCTCATGAAAGTAGAAATCATTCTGATGAAACGGCAAGCCATCTACTACTTGCTATCCATCGGACTTCCAAGTGTATTTTACCTTATTTTCTCTGGTATGATGTCAGGATCAGACATTCCAGAAATCGCTCTTCAAGCCTATCTTTTTGCCATGACGCTCTTTAGTATCATGTCAAGTGCTTTTTTCAGTATCCCAAGCACACTCGAGTCTGATAAGACAAACAACTGGCAAAAATTGATTCAACATTCTCCCGTATCTATGGTAGAATATTATGTATCAAAACTGTTCAGCACTCTGCTAACTTTCTTGTTATCAGTTATAGTTGTCTTTTCGGTTGGTCATTTTGTCCGTGGAGTGACTCTGCCTTGGCTTGATTGGTTGGTAATCGGAGTTATGTTACTGGTTGGAAGCGTGGTCTTTATCAGCATGGGGGTATTGGTGAGCTTGCTTCCTAGTGCTCAATTGATGACGGTTGTTGGAAATATTGCCTATATTGCTTTGGCTGTCCTAGGTGGACTGTGGTTTCCTTTGAATTCCTTCCCAGAATGGCTCCAATCTATTGGAAAGCTGACTCCAACCTATCAACTGATGCAGGTTGTTTCTACTTATTTGGAGCATCACGAGTTTAACATTCTTGCTGCCTTGGTTGTGCTAGGCTATACAGTTTTCTTTGGTGTACTGGTCATTCAACTGAAAAAACGGATTGAGGTAAAATAAATCTATGTTGGAAAAATTTAAAAACATTCATTATATGTTTCATATTTCAATTGTGTTTATCATCTTTCCTATAGCGGGTGTCATCGTTGGAGATTACCCGCTTTTAACCTTGCTATGGACCCTACTATTTGTACTTGCCTTCTATTCGGTTTTAATCAGTCAGAATCGCACCGTGCAGTGGCTAGCATGGTGGTCCATGCTTGTCTACATTTTTTATACATCTGTTTGGCTAAGTTCAGGTTTCACATGGTTTATCTTTTATTTATCCAATCTCCTTATTTATGAGCTGGATGAGATTTCTTTTCACTCTTGGCGTTTTGTCAGTTTTATTGTCCTGCAACCATTTATTCTGACCGGAATCTATATGGTCAATCATGTTAGTCCCTGGCAGCTACTCTTTTTCTTGGTGACCTTTATCTTTTCCGATGCAATGACCTTTGGTCTTTATCGAATTCGATTGTCGGAGGACATAAAAGAAGAAAAGAGAAAGCAAAATGCTAAGCTTAATCTTTTCTTGGCTGAAAATGAACGCAATCGTATCGGTCAGGATCTCCATGACAGTCTAGGCCATACATTTGCTATGTTGAGTGTGAAGACGGATCTTGCCCTCCAACTTTTTCAGATGCAGGCTTATCCACAGGTGGAAAAGGAATTAAGAGAAATACAGCAAATTAGCAAAGAATCAATGCGTGAAGTTCGAACCATTGTGGAAAATCTTAAGTCTAGAACTTTGACATCAGAACTAGAGACTTTGAAAAAGATGTTAGAAATTGCTGGAATTGAGGTGGAAATAGCTAATCAACTAGATACAGCTAGCTTAACTCAGGAATTAGAGTCAACAGCCTCCATGATTTTGCTTGAGTTAGTGACCAATATCATCAAACACGCCAAAGCGTCTAAAGCCTACTTAAAATTAGAACGGACAGAGAAAGAACTCATTCTAACAGTGAGAGATGATGGCTGTGGCTTTGCTTCTCTAAAAGGAGATGAACTCCATACTGTTCGAGACCGTGTCCTTCCTTTTTCAGGAGAAGTAAAGGTAATCAGTCAGAAACATCCGACTGAAGTGCAGGTTCGGCTACCTTATAAGGAGAGAAACTAAGATGAAATTACTTGTTGCAGAAGATCAAAGTATGTTGCGAGATGCTATGTGCCAGTTGCTTACCTTTCAACCAGATGTAGATTCTGTCCTACAAGCCAAGGATGGCCAAGAAGCAATCCAACTCTTAGAAAAGGAGCCCGTAGATATCGCCATTCTTGACGTAGAAATGCCTGCTAAGACAGGCCTCGAAGTCTTGGAGTGGATACGAGCAGAAAAGCTAGAAACAAAGGTGGTTGTGGTGACGACCTTCAAGCGCCCCGGCTATTTTGAACGTGCGGTTAAGGCTGGAGTGGATGCTTATGTCTTAAAAGAAAGAAGCATTGCGGACCTCATGCAAACCTTGCACACTGTTCTTGAAGGACGTAAGGAATATTCGCCTGAATTGATGGAAGTGGTGATGACGCACCCCAATCCGTTAACAGAGCAAGAAATCGCTGTTTTAAAGGGAATCGCTCAGGGCTTGTCTAATCAAGAAATCGCAGATCAGCTTTATCTATCAAATGGAACCGTCCGAAACTATGTCACCAATATTCTTTCGAAACTAGATGCTGGTAATCGAACAGAGGCAGCCAACATTGCAAAAGAATCTGGTTGGCTTTGATAAGAAGGGTTAAAAAATTCCGAAACGATAACTTGAATCGAAGGAAATCCATACTAGAAAGGAGGAGGGAAATTGCCTCCTTTTTAGGTTTAGAAAAGCGGTTAGAACTAGTGTCAAAGAGTTAAAAGATCAGAATAAAAATGAAAAATATCTTGACAACGAAGGAAAAATTGTGTTACAATAATAGACGGTACTTTTTACTTTTGGTCTCTCAAAAGTGTACAGGGACGTGCTGACAAATGTTGCAAAAGTACACACAGATGGTAGCTGTCACCAAGTGTATCATCACCAAAAATAAAAAAAACACAGGAGAATGTAGATGCCTACAATTAACCAATTGGTTCGCAAACCGCGTAAATCAAAAGTAGAAAAATCTAAATCACCAGCTTTGAACGTTGGTTACAACAGTCATAAAAAAGTTCAAACAAACGTTTCTTCACCACAAAAACGTGGTGTTGCAACTCGTGTGGGAACAATGACACCTAAAAAACCTAACTCTGCCCTTCGTAAATTCGCTCGTGTACGTTTGAGCAACCTTATCGAAGTTACTGCCTACATCCCAGGTATCGGACACAACTTGCAAGAGCACAGCGTGGTGCTTCTTCGTGGTGGACGTGTAAAAGACCTTCCAGGGGTACGTTACCATATCGTCCGTGGTGCACTTGATACTGCAGGTGTTAACGATCGTAAACAAGGCCGTTCTAAATACGGTACTAAACGTCCAAAAGCATAAGGAAAGGGGATAAAGAGAAATGAGTCGTAAAAATAGAGCTCCAAAACGTGACGTATTGCCAGATCCGCTTTACAATTCACAACTAGTTACTCGTCTTATCAACCGCGTTATGCTTGATGGTAAACGTGGTACAGCTGCTTCAATCGTTTACGGTGCTTTTGAGCAAATCAAAGAAGCTACTGGTAACGATGCACTTGAAGTATTTGAAACAGCTATGGAAAACATCATGCCTGTACTTGAAGTACGTGCACGTCGTGTTGGTGGATCTAACTACCAAGTCCCAGTTGAAGTTCGTCCAGAACGTCGTACAACACTTGGACTTCGTTGGTTGGTAACCATCGCTCGCCTTCGTGGTGAACACACAATGCAAGACCGTCTTGCAAAAGAAATCTTGGATGCTGCGAACAACACTGGTGCAGCAGTTAAGAAACGTGAAGACACTCACCGTATGGCTGAAGCTAACCGTGCCTTCGCACACTTCCGTTGGTAAGAATAAGATACTAAGGGCGTTAAAAAAGCGACTGAAAATTAGGAAGCTTGACGCAGAATCAAAGCTTCTAGGAAAGCTTATCTATTTTCCGAGCTTTTAGCCCGAGTTCAATTGGGTTCAACTCAGCTAACTTAAGCTTTTAGCCCGAGTTCAATTCAATTTGTATACAAGTTGAAACCAACAAAAACAAGATAAACATTGAGAACGGGTAGGTCCTGCCTATCCGTTTTTATTAAAATCGTGTTATAATAGAATAGAAATTAAAATAAATAGGAGAAATAAACCTCATGGCACGCGAATTTTCACTTGAAAAAACTCGTAATATCGGTATCATGGCTCACGTCGATGCCGGTAAAACAACAACTACTGAGCGTATTCTTTACTACACTGGTAAAATCCACAAAATCGGTGAAACTCACGAAGGTGCGTCACAAATGGACTGGATGGAGCAAGAGCAAGAACGTGGTATCACTATCACATCTGCTGCGACAACAGCTCAATGGAACAACCACCGCGTAAACATCATCGACACACCAGGACACGTGGACTTCACAATCGAAGTACAACGTTCTCTTCGTGTATTGGACGGTGCGGTTACTGTTCTTGACTCACAATCAGGTGTTGAGCCTCAAACTGAAACAGTTTGGCGTCAAGCAACTGAGTACGGAGTTCCACGTATCGTATTTGCTAACAAAATGGACAAAATCGGTGCTGACTTCCTTTACTCAGTAAGCACACTTCACGACCGTCTTCAAGCAAACGCACACCCAATCCAATTGCCAATCGGTGCTGAAGATGATTTCCGCGGTATTATCGACTTGATCAAGATGAAAGCTGAAATCTATACTAATGACCTTGGTACAGATATCCTTGAAGAAGATATTCCAGCTGAATACCTTGACCAAGCTCAAGAATACCGTGAAAAATTGGTTGAAGCAGTCGCTGAAACTGATGAAGACTTGATGATGAAATACCTTGAAGGTGAAGAAATCACTAACGAAGAATTGAAAGCTGCTATCCGTAAAGCAACTATCAACGTTGAATTCTTCCCAGTATTGTGTGGTTCTGCCTTCAAGAACAAGGGTGTTCAATTGATGCTTGATGCGGTTATCGACTACCTTCCAAGCCCACTTGACATTCCAGCGATCAAAGGTATTAACCCAGATACAGATGAAGAAGAAACTCGTCCAGCATCTGATGATAAGCCATTCGCAGCTCTTGCCTTCAAGATCATGACTGACCCATTCGTAGGTCGTTTGACATTCTTCCGTGTATACTCAGGTGTTCTCCAATCAGGTTCTTACGTATTGAACACTTCTAAAGGTAAACGTGAACGTATCGGACGTATCCTTCAAATGCACGCTAACAGCCGTCAAGAAATTGACACTGTTTACTCAGGTGATATCGCTGCTGCCGTTGGTTTGAAAGATACAACAACTGGTGACTCATTGACAGATGAAAAAGCTAAAATCATCCTTGAGTCAATCAACGTTCCAGAACCAGTTATCCAATTGATGGTTGAGCCTAAATCTAAAGCAGACCAAGACAAGATGGGTATCGCTCTTCAAAAATTGGCTGAAGAAGATCCAACATTCCGCGTTGAAACAAACGTTGAAACTGGTGAAACAGTTATCTCTGGTATGGGTGAACTTCACCTTGACGTCCTTGTTGACCGTATGCGTCGTGAGTTCAAAGTGGAAGCAAACGTAGGTGCTCCTCAAGTATCTTATCGTGAAACATTCCGCGCTTCTACTCAAGCACGTGGATTCTTCAAACGTCAGTCTGGTGGTAAAGGTCAATTCGGTGATGTATGGATTGAATTTACTCCAAACGAAGAAGGTAAAGGATTCGAATTCGAAAACGCAATCGTCGGTGGTGTGGTTCCTCGTGAATTTATCCCAGCGGTTGAAAAAGGTTTGGTAGAATCTATGGCTAACGGTGTTCTTGCAGGTTACCCAATGGTTGACGTTAAAGCTAAGCTTTACGATGGTTCATACCACGATGTCGACTCATCTGAAACTGCCTTCAAGATCGCGGCTTCACTTGCCCTTAAAGAAGCTGCTAAATCAGCACAACCAGCTATCCTTGAGCCAATGATGCTTGTAACCATCACTGTTCCTGAAGAAAACCTTGGTGATGTTATGGGTCACGTAACTGCTCGTCGTGGACGTGTAGATGGTATGGAAGCACACGGTAACAGCCAAATCGTTCGTGCTTACGTTCCACTTGCTGAAATGTTCGGTTACGCAACAGTTCTTCGTTCTGCATCTCAAGGACGTGGTACCTTCATGATGGTATTTGACCACTACGAAGATGTACCTAAGTCAGTACAAGAAGAAATCATTAAGAAAAACAAAGGTGAAGACTAATCAGTCCTCACTCTAGAAGGAAGTCACTTAGTGGCTTCCTTTTTGTCTTTAACTATTCATTTTTGCTGAATATAGTATACGAATTTGATCGCTAAGTGAGAAAAATACTAATTCTACCAAGAAAGAAAATATTCTAATTTGATAAATTAAAATAAATAAAGGTTCCTAATTCCGTAGATAACTTAATAAAAATAAGGAAATGATTCATAAATACACTTTTAGATAGAAAATTCAGAAAATTGACTCTTTTGCCTTGAAAATTTTTGAAAAAATGGTATGATAGTAACAAGCTATTTTTTTAAGAGAAGAGAAAGGGGAACAATGGAGAATATCAGTTTAGAATCTCCTAAGACGGGGTCGGACCTAGTTTTGGAAACACTTCGGGACTTAGGGATTGATACCATTTTTGGTTATCCTGGTGGTGCGGTCTTACCTTTGTATGATGCGATATACAATTTTAAAGGTATTCGCCACATCTTGGGACGCCATGAGCAAGGTTGTTTGCACGAAGCTGAAGGATATGCCAAATCAACTGGAAAGTTGGGCGTTGCCGTCGTCACGAGTGGGCCGGGAGCAACAAATGCCATTACAGGGATTGCAGATGCCATGAGCGATAGCGTTCCCCTTTTGGTCTTTACAGGTCAGGTTGCGCGAGCTGGGATTGGGAAGGATGCCTTTCAGGAGGCGGATATCGTAGGTATTACCATGCCCATTACCAAGTACAATTACCAAGTTCGTGAGACAGCAGATATTCCTCGTATCATTACGGAAGCTGTCCATATCGCAACGACAGGTCGTCCAGGTCCAGTTGTGATTGACTTGCCCAAGGATGTATCAGCCCTAGAGACAGATTTCATCTATTCGCCGGAGGTGAATTTACCAAGTTACCAACCGACACTTGATCCAAATGACATGCAAATCAAGAAAATCTTGAAGCAATTGTCAAAAGCCAAGAAACCTGTTTTGTTAGCAGGGGGCGGTATCAGCTATGCAGAAGCTTCTAAGGAGCTCAATGAATTTGCTGAACGTTACCAAATTCCAGTAGTCACTAGTCTTTTGGGGCAAGGAACCATTGCAACGAGTCATCCGCTCTTCCTAGGGATGGGAGGCATGCACGGTTCTTTCGCAGCCAACATTGCAATGACGGAAGCGGACTTTATGATTAGTATTGGTTGCCGTTTCGATGACCGCTTGACTGGGAACCCTAAGACCTTCGCGAAGAATGCTAAGGTTGCTCATATCGACATTGACCCAGCTGAGATTGGTAAGATTATCAGTGCAGATATTCCTGTAGTGGGGGATGCTAAGAAAGCCTTGCAGATGCTACTGGCAGAACCAACTGTTCATAACAATACTGAAAAGTGGATTGAAAAAGTCACCAAGGACAAGAATCGAGTTCGTTCTTATGATAAGAAAGAACGTGTGGTTCAACCTCAGGCCGTAATTGAACGCATCGGTGAGTTGACGCATGGTGATGCCATTGTCGTAACTGACGTAGGGCAGCACCAAATGTGGACAGCTCAGTATTATCCTTACCAAAATGAGCGTCAGTTAGTCACTTCAGGTGGTTTGGGTACCATGGGATTCGGAGTTCCTGCAGCTATCGGAGCCAAGATTGCCAATCCAGAAAAAGAGGTCATCCTTTTTGTTGGTGATGGTGGCTTCCAAATGACCAACCAAGAACTAGCTATCCTAAACATCTACAAGGTGCCGATTAAGGTTGTCATGTTGAATAACCATTCACTAGGAATGGTTCGTCAGTGGCAGGAATCCTTCTATGAGGGTAGAACTTCCGAGTCAGTCTTTGATACCCTTCCTGACTTCCAGTTGATGGCACAGGCTTATGGCATCAAAAACTATAAATTTGATAATCCAGAGACGATAGAGAAGGATCTAGAAGTCATTCTGGAGGATGTGCCCATGTTTATCGAGGTGGATATTTCTCGTAAGGAACAGGTCTTACCGATGGTACCAGCTGGTAAGAGCAATCATGAGATGTTGGGGGTGAAGTTCCATGCGTAGAATGTTAACAGCTAGATTGCAAAACCGTTCAGGAGTTTTGAATCGTTTTACAGGTGTCCTTTCTCGTCGTCAAGTCAATATTGAGAGTATCTCAGTTGGTGCGACAGAGAATCCCAATGTATCTCGCATCACCATTATTATTGATGTAGCTTCTCATGATGAAGTAGAGCAAATCATTAAACAACTCAATCGTCAGATTGATGTAATTCGCATTCGTGATATCACAGATAAACCACACTTGGAAAGAGAAGTTATCTTGGTAAAAGTATCTGCTCCTGCTGAGAAGCGTGCAGAAATCTTGGCCATTATCCAACCTTTCCGAGCAACGGTAGTAGATGTGGCTCCAAGCTCAATCACCATCCAGATGACGGGAAATGCTGAAAAGAGTGAAGCTTTATTGCGAGTGATTCGACCATATGGTATTAAAAATATCGCTCGTACGGGTGCAACTGGATTTACCCGCGACTAATACTCTTTGATTTTCATTGAGTATAAAATCCAGCATAAATTTGTTAAACCAGCCTATAAGGCAATAAAAAATAGAAAAGAGAGAAAAACTATGGCAGTTCAAATGGAATACGAAAAAGATGTTAAAGTAGCAGCGCTTGACGGTAAAAAAATCGCCGTAATCGGTTATGGTTCACAAGGACATGCGCATGCGCAAAACTTGCGTGATTCAGGTCGTGATGTCATCATCGGTGTGCGTCCAGGTAAATCTTTTGACAAAGCAAAAGAAGATGGTTTTGACACTTACACAGTAGCAGAAGCAACCAAATTGGCTGACGTTATTATGATTTTGGCACCAGACGAAATCCAACAAGAATTGTACGAAGCAGAAATCGCTCCAAACTTGGAAGCTGGAAATGCAGTTGGATTTGCTCATGGTTTCAATATCCACTTTGAATTTATCAAAGTTCCTGCAGATGTAGATGTTTTCATGTGTGCTCCTAAAGGACCAGGACACTTGGTACGTCGTACTTACGAAGAAGGATTTGGTGTGCCAGCTCTTTACGCAGTTTACCAAGATGCAACTGGAAATGCGAAAAACATTGCTATGGACTGGTGTAAAGGTGTTGGGGCAGCTCGTGTTGGTTTGCTTGAAACAACTTACAAAGAAGAAACTGAAGAAGATTTGTTTGGTGAACAAGCCGTACTTTGTGGTGGTTTGACTGCCCTTATCGAAGCAGGTTTTGAAGTCTTGACAGAAGCAGGCTATGCCCCAGAATTGGCTTACTTTGAAGTTCTTCACGAAATGAAATTGATCGTTGACTTGATCTATGAAGGTGGATTCAAGAAAATGCGTCAATCTATTTCAAACACTGCTGAATACGGTGACTATGTATCAGGTCCACGTGTGATTACTGAGCAAGTTAAAGAAAACATGAAAGCTGTTTTGGCAGATATCCAAAATGGTAAATTTGCAAATGACTTTGTAAATGACTACAAGGCTGGTCGTCCAAAATTAACTGCTTACCGTGAACAAGCAGCTAACCTTGAAATTGAAAAAGTTGGTGCAGAATTGCGTAAAGCAATGCCTTTCGTTGGTAAAAACGACGACGACGCATTCAAAATCTACAATTAATTCTTGTAAAGAGAGACAGAAGGCGAGTTGGGGGTACCTAACTCGTTTTTTATCTTGAACAGTATTTGAGGAGGAGACAATGCTAAGTGCAAAAGATGTGGTGAAAGCCCACAAAGTTTTGAGTGGTGTAGTAGTTGATACACCACTAGAATATGATCATTATTTATCAGAAAAATACCAAGCAAAGATTTATCTCAAAAAGGAGAATGCGCAACGAGTTCGCTCTTTTAAAATTCGTGGAGCCTATTATGCCATTTCTCAACTGTCAAAAGAAGAACGCGAGCGTGGTGTAGTCTGTGCCTCTGCGGGAAATCATGCCCAAGGTGTCGCCTATACTTGTAATGAGATGAAGATTCCTGCAACGATCTTTATGCCCATCACAACACCGCAACAAAAGATTGGGCAGGTTCGCTTTTTCGGTGGAGAGTTTGTGACGATCAAGTTGGTTGGGGATACCTTTGATGCTTCTGCTAAGGCAGCACAAGAATTTACATTAACAGAAAACCGCACCTTCATCGATCCTTTTGATGATGCGCATGTTCAGGCTGGTCAAGGGACTGTAGCCTATGAAATTCTTGAAGAAGCCCGTAAAGAGTCTATTGATTTTGATACAGTACTTGTACCAGTAGGTGGTGGCGGATTGATTGCCGGTGTTTCTACATATATTAAGGAAACCAACCCGACTATTGAAGTGATCGGAGTAGAAGCTAATGGTGCTCGCTCTATGAAAGCAGCCTTTGAAGCTGGGGGACCAGTTAAGCTCAAAGAAATTGATAAGTTTGCTGATGGGATAGCCGTACAGAAGGTTGGGCAATTAACCTATGAAGCAACCCGAAAGAATGTTGAAACGCTGATTGGGGTGGACGAGGGATTGATTTCTGAAACCTTGATTGATCTTTATTCTAAGCAAGGTATTGTAGCAGAACCAGCCGGAGCTGCCAGCGTTGCAGCCTTGGAAGTTTTATCAGACTATATCAAAGGCAAGACGATTTGTTGTATCATTTCTGGGGGGAATAACGATATCAACCGCATGCCAGAGATGGAAGAACGTGCCTTGATTTACGATGGAATCAAGCATTACTTTGTAGTGAATTTCCCACAACGTCCAGGAGCTCTACGAGAGTTTGTAAATGACATTTTGGGGCCAAATGATGACATCACTCGTTTTGAATATATCAAACGAGCAAGCAAGGGGACAGGCCCTGTCTTGATTGGGGTAGCCCTTGCCAATAAGCATGATTATGCTGGATTGATTCATCGGATGGAAAAGTTTGACCCATCTTATATTAATTTGAATGGGAACGAAACGTTGTACAATATGCTAGTTTAAGCTAAAATAAAATTATTATCATATTATTTGCGTAATGGTAATGATGGTGCTATAATGAGGGTGACGAAAGGGGGAGATTCCCATGGTTTTACAAATTTTACTTGTTTTATTGTTTTTAGTGGTGATTGCATCAGTGATCATGGTTAGTTCTGTGTATGTGGTTCGACAACAATCTGTCGCTATCATAGAACGTTTTGGGAAATACCAAAAGTTGAGCAATAGTGGTATTCATTTACGAGCTCCTTTTGGAATTGATAGGATTGCGGCAAGAGTTCAACTACGCTTGTTGCAAAGTGAGATTGTTGTAGAGACAAAGACGCAAGATAATGTATTTGTAACGATGAATGTGGCAACTCAGTATCGAGTAAATGAAAACAATGTCACAGATGCCTATTATAAATTGATGCGTCCAGAAGCCCAGATTAAATCCTATATTGAAGATGCTTTGCGTTCATCTGTACCAAAGCTAACCCTAGATGAGTTGTTTGAGAAGAAGGATGAAATAGCCTTAGAAGTTCAAAAACAAGTGGCTGAAGAAATGTCTACGTATGGGTATATCATTGTCAAAACGCTGATTACTAAGGTTGAACCTGATGCTGAAGTAAAACAATCAATGAATGAAATTAACGCGGCTCAACGTAAGAGAGTTGCGGCGCAAGAGCTTGCTGAAGCAGATAAGATTAAAATCGTGACCGCAGCAGAAGCAGAAGCAGAAAAAGATCGCCTACATGGTGTAGGGATTGCAGAGCAGCGTAAAGCAATTGTTGACGGACTAGCTGATTCTATCCAAGAGTTAAAAGGAGCCAATGTTGAGCTGACTGAAGAACAAATCATGTCTATCCTATTAACGAACCAGTATTTAGATACGTTGAATAATTTTGCAGATAAAGATGGTAATAATACAATCTTCCTGCCAGCAAATCCTAATGGAGTTGAGGATATAAGAACTCATATATTATCGGCTTTAAAAGCTAAATAAAAATATGCAGAATAATATAGTTACGATGAATATATGTTTTTTTATTGACAAACGAAATAAAAACGTATACAATTAAGTATTGTAAAGAATAATTTAGGAGAAGAACATGGCTAAGTCGAACTTTGAAAAAGTAGAAGCAGTTGTTGGCTGGGTTCGTGATAAGAAAATCACAGGCTACCGTATCTCTAAAGAAACGAATGCGCGTGAAATGTCTATCATTGCTCTAGCACAAGGACGCGCAAAAGTTAAAAATATTTCATTTGAAACAGCTCTTGGTTTAATCGATTTCTATGAAAAAAATCATGAAAAATTTGAAGATTAAACTGTGGTCACAGGCAGATTCCTGAGTCGAGTCTGCCTTTTCTTTACAATTACAAATTAAAAAGACTGCATTCTTTATGCAGTCTTTGTTTATTAGCTGAGATAACGTTGAAGAAATTCTTTTGTTCGTTCTTCTTTAGGGTTCGTGAAGAGTTCTTCTGGTTTGCCTTCTTCAGCAATGACGCCCTTATCCATAAAGATGACACGGTGAGAAACATCGCGAGCGAACTCCATTTCGTGGGTTACAACGATCATGGTCAAGCCCTCTTGAGCCAAATCCTGCATAATTTTGAGGACTTCTCCGACCATTTCAGGGTCGAGGGCAGATGTTGGTTCGTCGAAGAGAATGGCGTCAGGATTCATGGAGAGTGCGCGGGCGATAGCCACGCGTTGTTTTTGTCCCCCTGAGAGTTGTTTGGGCTTGGCTTGCCAGTAACGTTCTCCCATACCGACTTTTTCGAGATTCTCTTTGGCAATTTTTTCAGCTTCAGAGTGGTCGCGTTTAAGGACAGTCGTCTGAGCGACGATTGTATTTTCAAGGACATTCAGATTTTCAAAGAGATTGAAAGATTGGAAAACCATACCGAGTTTTTCACGATAATGGGTGAGGTTATAGCCTTTTTCTAAGACATTTTCTCCTCGATAGAGAATCTCTCCCTCTGTAGGTGTTTCGAGTAAATTAATTGAACGAAGGAAGGTTGATTTTCCGCTTCCTGAGCTCCCGATGATGGAAATAACCTCTCCTTTATGGACGGTGAGGGAAATGTCTTTTAACACTTCGTTTTGCCCATAGGATTTTTTGAGGTGTTTGATTTCAAGGATTGCTTGTGTCATTTTTTCAAATCCTCCGTTTGCATTTGGTTAGCACCTGTAGTGTAAGTATCCATGTCCATGCGACGTTCGATAAAGCGTAGGATACGGGTCACAGTGAAGGTGAGGACAAAGTAAATCACGGCGATGATGGTAAAGGTCTGGAAGTATTGATAGGTTTGTGTTGCTACAGTATTTCCTGAGAAATAAAGCTCAACAACAGAAATAACGTTCAATACGGAGGTATCTTTGATGTTGATGACAAACTCATTACCAGTAGCAGGTAGAATATTGCGGACAACCTGAGGTAGGACAATCTTACGCATGGTTTGATTATGGGTCATACCAAGAGCAGTTGCAGCTTCAAACTGTCCTTTGTCAACTGCTAGGATACCACCACGGACGATCTCTGTCATGTAGGCACCCGTATTGATTGAGACGATGAAGATAGCAGCTAGTGTGCGGTCAAGATTGATACCGAAAGCTTGGGCAGTTCCATAGTAGATAACCATGGATTGAACAATCATTGGTGTACCACGGAAGATCTCGATATAGACATTAAGGATCCAGCCAAGTAGCTTTTGCAAGCCATAGATTGCCTTGTTCTCAGATAGTGGAGCGGTACGGAAGACCCCAATCGCAAGTCCGATAAGGAGACCTGTGATGGTTCCGATAATGGAGATTAAGAGTGTGATACCAGCACCACGCAAGAGTTGTTGCCAGTTTTCAGAAAGTATCTTAGCGACTTGGCTAAAGAAACTACTTTCTTCCTCTGTTGTTGTAGACTCCACAGGTTGCTCTTTGATCATACGATCCATGAGGGCTACTTGTTCATCCTTAGAGATGGTTTCGATGCTAGCATTGATTTGGCTGATGCGGCTGTCATCTTTACGAAGTCCAATGGCAATAGCTGTATCTTCTTCGCCAGTTTTGAAACCTGGTTGAGGTTGGATCATTTTGAACTTAGCGTTAGCAGACTCAGCGGTCATTGCTTCAGGTCGTTCAGAAACATAGGCATCAATAACACCAGCCTCCAGAGCTTGACGCATTTGGGCGAAGTCACCCATAGCTGTTTCTTTTTTGGCATCTGGAATTTGGGAAATCAGGTCATAAAGATAAACACCTTGTTGAGACGTGATTTTTGCCCCACTAAAGTCCTCTAAAGATTTGGCATTTGCATAGGCAGAGTCCTTTTTTACCAATAGAACCGGTTCGCTAGTATAGTAACTGCTTGAAAAAGCAATTTCTTGTTTGCGTTCAGCGGTTGGGCTCATACCGGCAATGATCATATCGATTTTGCCAGAAGTAAGGGCTGGAACAAGTCCTTCCCATTTGGTTTTCACAACCAAAGGTTCCTTACCAAGGTCTTTGGCAATCTTTTTAGCAATTTGAACATCGTAGCCGTTGGCATATTGGTTGGTACCGTCGATTTTGACGGCGCCGTTACTATCGTCGTCTTGGGTCCAGTTGAAGGGAGCGTAAGCTGCCTCCATCCCGATGCGTAAATATTCGTCGGCTTGGACTTGGCTAACTAGTCCTAAGGTAAGGGCTAGGCTAGCAAGGATAGATAAGCATAATTTTTTCATGTTTTCTCCTATTTCTAGTCTAAAAATGACTCTCTCTATTGTATCTAAAAATAGCGAGATTTTCAATACAAGTAAGCCTTTACTTATAAAAAATGATATAATGGTAAAAAGATTGAAAGGGAACCGATTATGAAAAAAAGATGGCTGTTGGCTTTGGTATTTACTTATTTATTATTTATACCGAGCCTGGTTTTTGCAGTAGACTTTGATATCTTATCCTATCAGGGGGATTTGAATATTCATGCAGATAATACTGCAATTTTTAAGGAAACAATTACCTACCGCTTTGGAGATGATTATAATGGTCAGTTAGTTGGACTAGGGAAAGCTGGGAAAATGCCAGAAGGATTTGACATTGATCCCGATCCGACCGTTCAGGTTTCTAAAAATGGAAGAATTGTTCAAAATGCTTCCTTCTATACTATGGAGGAAGAGGACGGCTACAAGGTAAAAATTTACAATGCTGGATATGCTGGAGATACTGTTCGTGTAACGGTTACCTGGAAACTAACAAACCTTCTCTTCTTATATAAGGATATCGCAGAGCTAAATTGGCAACCCTTGACAGATAGTACTGGAGACATCAAAGAGATTGAGTTTAAGGTCAGCTCTGATACTCCAGCAGAGAAACTCTATTTTCATGCAGGCCAACTCCTAAGGGACTCTAGTGTTGAAAAAGTACATAATCTCTATCATGTCAAAATGAAAGATCTTCCGAGAAAGCGACAAATCGAATTACACGCATACTGGCCGAGAAGTGCTTTTGCAGGGGCTCCAGATCAAGGATTAGAGGAAGAACGTTTAACCGATTTTAACCGGATTGAAAGCAATATAGCGACAGAAAAAGCGCAAAGTGAAATAATGATGAAATGGGTATTTCCCGTCATTTTTATGAGTCTCTTACTTCTAGTTCCTATTTTCTATAGGATGTTTCGTCAGAGTACAAGCATTAAAAAGGTCTTTCCAAAAGATCATCGACTCTACGAACCACCGATGGATTTGCCTCCAATGGTTTTAGCAGAAGCAGTGTATTCAACCTCCTTAGAGGAAGTCAATCCCCTAAACAAATCAGGGTTTGGTAAATTTACTTTTGAACGTTTGATTCAGGCAACCTTGTTGGATTTAGTAGATCGAGGTCATTTATCTATTTTCCAAGGGGATGAGGAACCTTATCTACGAATTATCAGTGAAAAAGGCTTATCAAATTTTGAGAAGGAATGCCTGCGAATGACTTTGTCAAATAAGAAAGAATTGGCTATTTCAGAGCTCTTCCCTGATTACCAAGTTTCATCTTCCCTTTACCGTGGTGCCAAAGAGTCAGATGAAAAACATATCCGAGAAACAGGCTCGCGTCTCAAACGCTCCTTTGAAGGAAGACTTCAACGCATTCAGTCTTGTGTCAAGGATAAGGTCCATGTACTTCGTATCCCAAGCTACTATCGTCCCTTGACAAGTGAGGAACGTCGCCTTGCTCTCGGGATGCGGGTCTGTTCAGCCATAACAGCTCTAGGTGGACTGCTATTCTTTTACTATAGCTGGCAAACACATGGTTTCTTTTCGATCCCATTTCTACTCTTAGGATTGACAGGATTAGGGACTAGTTTCTGGGTTTACCTTGCCACGCGAGGAGCCTATCGCGATGGAGTTCTAACAGAGGAAGGAGCGGAGATCTTCTATCTCTGGACGAGTTTTGAAAATATGCTTCGCGACATCGCTCATCTGGATCAGGCCGAGCTAGAGAGCATCGTCCTTTGGAACCGTCTATTGGTCTATGCGACTCTCTTTGGTTATGCCAAGAAGGTGAGCAAGTTAATGAAAGTTCGCCATATTCAGCTTGAAAATCCAGATTTGAATCTTTATGTAGCCTATGGTTGGCACTCACAGTTCTACACCTCAACTGCACAAATCAAGCAATATACAGCTGTCGCAAATACAGCTAGCAATTACTCTGTATCTTCTGGAAGTGGAAGTTCAGGTGGAGGATTCTCAGGAGGCGGAGGCGGTGGTAGCATCGGCGCCTTCTAAAAAATCTATCGCAACATCTGAAATTATGCTATAATAGAGGACAGAAAAAGGAGTAATGTATGTATTTTATTGAAATTTTGAAGTCAATCTTTTTTGGGATTGTTGAAGGAATTACAGAATGGTTGCCCATTTCAAGTACTGGCCACTTGATCTTGGTTGAAGAATTTGTACAATACAAGGACCAAAATGAAGCCTTCATGTCCATGTTTAATGTTGTCATTCAGCTTGGTGCCATTTTAGCAGTTATGGTCATTTACTTTAATAAGCTTAATCCCTTCAAACCTGGTAAAACTAAGGTCGAAGTTCGTAGAACTTGGCAATTGTGGTCAAAAGTCTTGGTTGCGACCTTGCCTTTGCTATTGGTTTTTAAATTAGATGATTGGTTTGATGCCAACTTCCATAACATGGTTTCAGTTGCAATCATGTTGATTATCTATGGTGTTGCCTTTATCTACCTTGAAAAACGAAATAAGGCGCAAGCCATTGAACCAACAGTAACAGAGCTTGACAAGCTGCCTTATAAAACAGCCCTTTACATTGGGCTCTTCCAAGTCCTCGCTCTTTTCCCAGGAACGAGCCGTTCAGGTGCAACTATCGTTGGTGGTTTGTTGAATGGAACAAGCCGCTCAGTCGTAACAGAGTTTACCTTCTATCTCGGAATTCCTGTTATGTTCGGAGCCAGTGCCTTAAAGATTTTTAAATTTATTAAAGCAGGTCAACTATTGAGTTTTGGACAACTGTTCTTGCTCTTGGTAGCTATGGGTGTTGCCTTCGCAGTCAGCATGGTTGCCATTCGTTTCTTGACCAGCTATGTGAAGAAGCACGACTTTACACTCTTTGGTAAATACCGTATTGTACTCGGTAGTGTCTTGCTGCTCTATAGTTTTGTGCGTTTATTTGTATAAGAAAAAGCTTGAAGGAAGATTCCTTCAAGCTTTTTAAAATCCTGTCACCGTAATTCCTAGTAAACGGATACCTTTTTCTTTGTAAGCTAGTTCTTCGTAGAGTTGAAGGGCAGTTTGAGAAATCTGACTAGCGTCCTGTGTTGCTTGTGGGAGGCTTTTTCGTCTAGTCAGAGTGGAGAAGTCAGCATATCGTATTTTGAGGATAATGATTTTTCCAGCTTTGTCCTGCTTGCTGAGATTGTGAGCTACCTTTTCTGAGAGAAGAGTCAGCTCTTTTTTAATGTCTTCTTCTACTTGTAGGATCTTTCCGTAGGTTTTTTCCTTGCCAATGGACTTACGAATGCGATTGGACTTGACCGGCGAGTTATGAATGCCCCTTACCTTTCGATAAAGGTCAAAACCGAGTCTGCCGAACCGATCGATTAAAGTGACTTCTGAGATGTCCAATAAGTCCGCACCAGTATAAATGCCCATTTCATGAAGGCGTTCAACTGTTTTTTTGCCCACGCCATGGAATTTAGCAATGTCCATTTGTTTGAGGAAGTCTTGGGCTTGATCTGGGAGAATCACTGTCAAACCATGTGGTTTTTGATAGTCACTAGCCATTTTAGCTAGGAATTTGTTATAAGAAACACCTGCAGAAGCAGTCAGGTGTAGTTCCTGCCAGATATCCTGTTGGATGAGGCGGGCAATTTTGACGGCTGACTTGATACCGAGTTTATTTTCTGTCACATCCAAGTAGGCTTCGTCAATACTCATAGGTTCAATCAAATCAGTGTAGCGTTTAAAAATAGCTCGAATCTCAAGTCCTACAGTCTTATACTTTTCATAATTTCCTGAGATAAAGACAGCTTGGGGACAGCGCTCATAAGCTTCTTTAGAGCTCATGGCTGAATGAACACCAAAAGCCCGCGCCTCATAGCTACAGGTAGAAACGACACCTCGACCACCTGTTTGTCTAGGGTCGCTTCCGATAATGACAGGTTTGCCCTTTAACTTGGGATTATCTCTTATTTCCACCGCAGCAAAAAAGGCATCCATGTCGATATGGATGATTTTTCTGGACAAATCATTTATCAATGGAAATATGAGCATTATTGCACCTTTCTAGCGTCATTTTCTATTCATTATACCTTTTTTTCTGAAAAAATGGAAAAGAGTAATCCTACTTTCAAAAATATAATACAGATTGTGCCTAAAATTAGACTGTATTAGAAAAGAAAGTAACAAAAAAGCCGGATTTCGCTTGTTGAAATCGGTTACTGTGTGGTATACTTGTCTCATGAATGTAACAGATGGCTGTTACTAGAAAGAAAAATGAGGACATTAACATGGTTGTTAAGACAGTTGTTGAAGCACAAGACATTTTTGATAAAGCTTGGGAAGGCTTCAAAGGTGTAGATTGGAAAGAAAAAGCAAGCGTTTCTCGCTTCGTTCAAGCTAACTACACACCTTATGATGGTGATGAAAGCTTCCTTGCTGGACCAACAGAACGTTCACTTCACATCAAAAAGATTGTAGAAGAAACTAAGGCTCACTACGAAGAAACTCGTTTCCCAATGGACACTCGTCCAACATCTATTGCTGATATTCCTGCCGGATTTATCGACAAAGAAAATGAAGTTATCTTCGGTATCCAAAACGATGAACTCTTCAAATTGAATTTCATGCCAAGAGGTGGTATCCGTATGGCTGAAACTACTTTGAAAGAAAATGGATACGAACCAGATCCAGCTGTTCACGAAATCTTTACTAAATATGTAACAACAGTTAACGACGGTATCTTCCGTGCTTACACTTCAAACATCCGTCGTGCTCGCCACGCTCACACTGTAACTGGTCTTCCAGATGCATATTCACGTGGACGTATTATCGGTGTTTACGCACGTCTTGCTCTTTACGGTGCAGACTACTTGATGCAAGAAAAAGTAAACGATTGGAACTCAATCGAAGAAATCGATGAAGAAACAATTCGTCTTCGTGAAGAAATCAACCTTCAATACCAAGCATTGCAACAAGTTGTTCGCTTGGGTGACCTTTACGGGGTTGATGTTCGCAAACCAGCGATGAACGTAAAAGAAGCAATCCAATGGGTTAACATTGCTTTCATGGCTGTCTGCCGTGTGATTAACGGTGCTGCTACATCTCTAGGTCGTGTGCCAATCGTATTGGACATCTTTGCAGAACGTGACCTTGCTCGCGGTACATTTACTGAATCAGAAATCCAAGAGTTTGTTGATGATTTCGTTATGAAACTTCGTACAGTTAAATTTGCTCGTACAAAAGCTTATGACCAATTGTACTCAGGTGACCCAACCTTCATCACAACTTCTATGGCTGGTATGGGTAACGACGGTCGTCACCGTGTTACTAAGATGGACTACCGTTTCTTGAACACTCTTGACAATATCGGTAACTCTCCAGAGCCAAACTTGACAGTTCTTTGGACTGACAAATTGCCATACAACTTCCGTCGCTACTGTATGCACATGAGCCACAAACACTCTTCTATCCAATACGAAGGTGTAACAACAATGGCTAAAGACGGATACGGAGAAATGAGCTGTATCTCATGCTGTGTGTCACCACTTGACCCAGAAAACGAAGATCAACGCCACAACATCCAGTACTTCGGTGCTCGTGTAAACGTTCTTAAAGCCCTTCTTACTGGTTTGAACGGTGGTTACGACGATGTTCACAAAGACTACAAAGTATTTGACATCGATCCTATCCGTGACGAAGTTCTTGAATTCGAATCAGTTAAAGCGAACTTTGAAAAATCTCTTGACTGGTTGACTGACACTTATGTAGATGCTTTGAACATCATCCACTACATGACTGACAAGTACAACTACGAAGCTGTTCAAATGGCCTTCTTGCCAACTAAACAACGCGCTAATATGGGATTCGGTATCTGTGGATTCGCTAATACAGTTGATACATTGTCAGCTATCAAGTACGCTACTGTTAAACCAATCCGTGATGAAAATGGCTACATCTACGATTACGAAACAATCGGTGAATACCCACGTTGGGGTGAAGATGACCCTCGTTCAAACGAATTGGCTGAATGGTTGATCGAAGCTTACACGACTCGTCTACGTAGCCACAAACTTTACAAAGACGCTGAAGCTACAGTATCACTCTTGACTATCACATCTAACGTTGCTTACTCTAAACAAACTGGTAACTCACCAGTCCACAAAGGTGTATACCTCAACGAAGATGGTTCTGTGAACTTGTCTAAACTTGAATTCTTCTCACCAGGTGCTAACCCATCTAACAAAGCTAAAGGTGGATGGTTGCAAAACTTGAACTCACTTGCTAGCCTTGACTTTGGTTACGCAGCTGATGGTATCTCATTGACAACTCAAGTTTCTCCACGTGCTCTTGGTAAGACTCGTGACGAACAAGTTGATAACTTGGTAACAATCCTTGATGGTTACTTTGAAAACGGTGGACAACACGTTAACTTGAACGTTATGGACTTGAACGATGTTTACGAAAAGATTATGTCAGGTGAAGACGTTATCGTACGTATCTCTGGATACTGTGTAAACACTAAATACCTCACTCCAGAACAAAAAACTGAATTGACACAACGTGTCTTCCACGAAGTTCTTTCAATGGATGACGCATTGAGCTAAGATTCAATTAGAATGAAAAGAAAGCTAGTCTATAGGACTGGCTTTTTTGTGTACTTACATTATCTATTCAAGACTTCAAAAAAATTTTAAAAAAATAGTCAAATTTGGTCAAAAAGATGTTGACTTTTACTGACCAATGTGATATAGTAGAAGCATAAGGAAAATGAATTCCTTAGAAAACTTCATTTTCAATGATTCTATTTATTGAAAATGTATGATAGATACCCTAGAAAGGGGTGAGGCCTATGTTAAATCTAACAGATTTTGAAAAGAAGATGATAAAAGGCTTATTTAAGAAAGAAAAACCAGAAATTATACGTAGAGTAGTTAGTTAGCTAGTCTAAAATTTTTAAAACAAAGGTCAAAGATAGTCAATATCAGAGATTGCAAATAATAAACAATAAACGAGGTAAAAAATATGAACAACAACTTTAATAACTTTAACAACATGGATGATTTATTTAACCAATTGATGGGTGGTATGCGAGGATATAGTTCTGAAAATCGTCGCTACTTGATTAATGGACGAGAAGTGACACCTGAGGAATTTGCTCAGTATCGTGCAACTGGGAAATTACCAGGAAATGCAGAATCTGAGGTGCAAATGCAACAACACGCTTCAGGTATGAAACAAGACGGTGTCCTTGCTAAACTAGGTCGTAACTTGACAGCGGAAGCTCGCGAGGGCAAGCTGGATCCTGTTATCGGACGAAACAAGGAAATTCAAGAAACTTCTGAAATCCTCTCACGTCGTACCAAAAACAATCCTGTTCTGGTCGGAGATGCAGGTGTTGGTAAGACAGCCGTTGTCGAAGGTCTAGCACAAGCGATTGTGAATGGAGATGTTCCGGCTGCCATCAAGAACAAGGAAATTATTTCTATTGATATCTCAGGTCTTGAGGCTGGAACTCAATACCGTGGTAGCTTTGAAGAAAACGTTCAAAACCTAGTCAATGAAGTGAAAGAAGCAGGGAATATTATCCTCTTCTTTGATGAAATTCACCAAATTCTCGGTGCTGGTAGCACTGGTGGAGACAGTGGATCTAAAGGGCTTGCGGACATTCTCAAGCCAGCTCTCTCTCGTGGTGAGTTGACAGTTATTGGGGCAACGACTCAAGACGAATACCGTAACACCATCTTGAAGAATGCAGCTCTTGCTCGTCGTTTCAACGAAGTCAAGGTCAATGCTCCTTCAGCAGAGGTTACTTTTAAAATCCTTCAAGGGATTCGTGACCTCTATCAACAACACCACAATGTCATTTTGCCAGACGAAGTCTTGAAAGCAGCAGTGGATTATTCCATCCAATACATTCCACAACGCAGCTTGCCAGATAAAGCTATTGACCTTGTCGATGTAACGGCTGCTCACTTGGCAGCTCAACATCCTGTAACAGATGTGCATGCTGTTGAACGGGAAATTGAGGCAGAAAAAGACAAGCAAGAAAAAGCAGTTGAGGCAGAAGACTTTGAAGCAGCTCTCAATGCTAAAACACGTATTGCAGAATTAGAGAAAAAAGTCGAAAACCACACAGAAGACATGAAAGTGACTGCAAGCATCAACGATGTGGCTGAGTCCGTAGAGCGTATGACTGGTATCCCAGTTTCTCAAATGGGGGCATCTGATATCGAACGCCTAAAAGATATGGCTCATCGCTTGGAACACAAGGTAATTGGCCAAGATAAGGCAGTAGAAGCAGTAGCTCGTGCTATCCGTCGTAACCGTGCAGGATTTGATGAAGGCAATCGCCCAATCGGTAGCTTCCTCTTTGTAGGGCCTACTGGAGTTGGTAAGACGGAGCTTGCTAAGCAATTGGCATTGGATATGTTTGGTACCAAGGATGCGATTATCCGCTTGGATATGTCTGAATACAGTGACCGCACAGCCGTATCTAAGTTAATTGGTACAACAGCAGGTTATGTGGGGTATGATGACAATAGCAATACCTTGACAGAACGTGTTCGTCGTAATCCTTACTCTATCATTCTCTTGGACGAAATTGAAAAGGCTGATCCTCAAGTAATCACCCTTCTCCTCCAAGTATTGGATGATGGTCGTTTGACTGATGGTCAAGGAAATACAGTGAACTTCAAGAACACGGTCATTATCGCGACATCAAATGCTGGATTTGGTTATGAAGCCAACTTGACAGAAGATGCTGACAAACCAGAATTGATGGATCGTTTGAAACCATTCTTCCGCCCAGAGTTCCTTAACCGCTTTAATGCAGTTATCGAGTTCTCACACTTGAATAAGGAGGACCTTTCTAAGATTGTGGACTTGATGTTGGCGGAAGTCAACCAAACCTTGGCTAAGAAAGACATTAATTTAGAAGTCAGCCAAGCGGCTAAGGACTTTATCACAGAAGAAGGCTATGACGAAGTTATGGGTGTTCGTCCTCTCCGTCGCGTGGTTGAACAACAAATTCGTGATAAGGTGACAGACTTCCACTTGGATCATCTAGATGCTAAACATCTGGAAGCAGATATGGAAGATGGTGGTTTAGTTATTCGTGAAAAAGCCTAATACTCTTCGAAAATCAAATTCAAACCACGTCAACGTCGCCTTGCCGTACTCAAGTACAGCCTGCGGCTAGTTTCCTAGTTTGCTCTTTGATTTTCATTGAGTATAAGACAAAATTTTGAGAATAAAAAAGAAGGAACTAGCTAAAAAGCTGGTTCCTTTTTGTGTTTAGATGACATGGCGCTCAAAGGCATCATCTGAGATTCCTTGTTCCAGAATGAGTTTCGCCCATTCTTTAGCAGAAAAGAGGCTGTGGTCCTTGTAGTTTCCGCAAGATTCGATGGTTGTTCCAGGAACATCTTCCCAAGTAGTGGTTTCAGCAATTTCTTTGAGCGAATCCTTGATAACAGCTGCAATCTCAGCGCTGGTATGGCGTCCCCACATAATCATGTGGAAGCCTGTACGGCAACCAAATGGTGAGCAGTCAATCATGCCGTCAATGCGGGTACGGATGAGTTTGGCCAAGAGGTGCTCGATCGTGTGAAGGCCAGCGGTAGGGATAGAGTCTTCATTTGGTTGCACCAAGCGAATATCAAAGTTGGAGATGACATCTCCCTTTGGCCCTGTTTCTTCCCCAATCAAGCGGACATAGGGTGCTTTAACAATGGTGTGGTCTAGTTCAAAACTTTCGACAATAACTTCTTTTGACATGGTAAATCCTTTCAGTTTTCTTCCTTCATTATATCATAAAGGGTGCTCTTGAGATAGAGAGAAAACCTCTCCAAGAAAGGAGAGGTTTGAGTTTTTATTTGCGATACAAGCGATCGTATTGGTAGTATGGGTCAAAGGTTACGTTGATGCCTAGCTTGCGAAGGACGTTCTTGTCTTCATCAGTTAAGATGATGGTTGAGTGAGCTTCACTTCCTTTGAGGTTACCCAGTTCTTTCATTGCGCGCGCAGCATCAGGATTTTCCATAGCTGTGATTGCAAGAGCAATCAGGATTTCATTTGAATGCAGGCGCGGATTGCGGCTACCTAGATGATTGATTTTAAGACCTTGAATTGGTTTGACGACTTCAGGCTCGATTAGTTTCACTTCCTTAGCGATGTCAGCTGATTTTTTAATAGCATTGATCAAGGCAGCAGCTGTAGGACCAAAGAGTTCAGAGTTTTTACCAGTGACAATGTCACCAGATGGTAATTCAAGAGCTAGGGCAGGACCACCGGTTTCTTCAGCCTTTTGACGTGCTGCGACAGCAACCTGACGGTCTGCAGGTGTGATACCGAGATCGTTCATGAGAAGTTCAATCTTCTTGACAGCAGTTTCTCCGACTTTTTCAGCTTTAAAATCAAGAACAGTTTGATAATAGCGACGGATGATTTCTTGTTTAGAAGCTTCGATAGCAGCTTCATTATCAGTAATAGCAAAACCAACCATGTTGACACCCATGTCTGTTGGTGAAGCGTATGGAGACTCACCGAGAATGCGTTCCAACATACGTTTGAGCACTGGGAAAATTTCGATATCACGGTTGTAATTGACAGTGGTTTCTCCGTAGGTTTGGAGATGGAAAGGGTCAATCATGTTGACATCGTCAAGGTCTGCGGTTGCAGCCTCGTAGGCCAAATTGACTGGATGATGAAGGGGCAGATTCCAGACTGGGAAGGTTTCAAATTTAGCGTAGCCAGACTTGATACCGTTGAGTTGGTCGTGGTACATATTGGACATACAAGTTGCCAATTTTCCAGAACCAGGTCCAGGAGCGGTTACGACAATCAAGTTGCGACTGGTTTTGATGTAGTCGTTTTTTCCCATACCTTCGGGAGAAATGATGTGGTCCATATCCGTCGGGTATCCTTTGATTGGATAATGAAGATAAGAATCAATTCCATTTTTCTCGAGCTGGTTTCGGAAGGCATCTGCAGCGGGTTGTCCGGCGTATTGTGTGATGACAACAGAACCGACAAAGATTCCCAGTTCATTGAATTTGTCAATCAAACGAAGAACTTCTTGGTCATAAGAAATGCCCAAGTCACCACGTGCTTTAGAGTGCTCGATATTGCTAGCATTAATAGCAATCACAACTTCAATCTGCTCTTTCAATTCTTGCAAGAGCTTGATTTTATTGTCAGGCTCATAACCAGGAAGAACACGAGCAGCGTGGAAATCTTCTAACATTTTACCACCAAACTCCAAGTAGAGCTTGCCGTCAAATTGATTAATGCGCTCTAAGATGTGGTCGCGCTGTAGATTCAAATATTGTTCAGAACTAAAAGCTTGTTTTTTCATTTTTTTACCTCTGACCTCTATTATAATAAAAAATTGGAAGTTAGGAAACTACGGAGTCAAAAAAGAAATCAAAAAGATTAGGCAAACGCTTGCACTATGTTCAAAAAAGCGCTATCATAGACTATAGATTATTAAAATAATGAGGTAAACAGATGCAAGAAAAATGGTGGCACAATGCCGTAGTCTATCAAGTCTATCCAAAGAGTTTTATGGATAGTAATGGAGATGGAATTGGTGATTTGCCAGGAATTACGAGTAAGTTAGACTATCTAGCCAAACTAGGGATTACAGCGATTTGGCTTTCTCCCGTTTATGACAGTCCTATGGATGATAATGGTTATGATATTGCTGATTATCAAGCGATTGCTGCTATTTTCGGAACTATGGAGGATATGGATGAATTGATCGCTGAGGCTAAGAAGCGTGACATTCGAATTATCATGGACTTGGTGGTCAATCATACCTCGGATGAACACGCCTGGTTTGTCGAGGCCTGTGAAAATCCTGATAGCCCCGAGCGAGACTACTATATCTGGCGGGATGAGCCTAATGATTTGGAGTCTATCTTTAGTGGGTCTGCTTGGGAATACGATGAAAAGTCGGGTCAATACTATCTTCACTTTTTCAGCAAGAAACAGCCCGATCTCAACTGGGAGAATGAAAAACTGCGCCAAAAAATTTATGAGATGATGAACTACTGGATTGATAAAGGGATTGGCGGTTTCCGTATGGATGTTATTGACATGATTGGCAAGATTCCTGATGAGAAGGTAGTGAATAATGGTCCCATGCTCCATCCCTATCTCAAGGAAATGAATCAGGGGACCTTTAGAGATAAGAATCTCTTGACAGTAGGAGAGACCTGGGGAGCAACGCCAGAGATTGCTAAGCTCTACTCGGATCCAAAAGGACAAGAATTGTCAATGGTTTTCCAGTTTGAACACATCTGTCTTCAGTATCAGGAAGGGCAACCTAAGTGGCACTATCAAAAAGAGTTAAATGTAGGGAAGTTAAAAGAGATTTTCAACAAATGGCAGACAGAGCTGGGAGTTGAAGATGGCTGGAATTCCCTCTTCTGGAATAACCATGACCTTCCTCGTATCGTCTCCATCTGGGGAAATGACCAAGAATACCGTGAAAAATCTGCCAAAGTCTTTGCAATCCTGCTTCATTTGATGAGAGGAACGCCTTATATTTACCAAGGTGAGGAGATCGGGATGACCAACTATCCATTTGAAACACTGGATCAAGTAGAAGATATTGAATCCCTCAACTATGCGCGTGAGGCTCTTAAAAAAAGTGTTCCGCTAGAGGAAATTATGGACAGCATCCGTATCATTGGTCGCGACAATGCCCGTACTCCAATGCAATGGAATGAGAGCCAAAATGCTGGTTTCTCAACAGGTCAACCGTGGTTGGCAGTTAATCCAAACTACGAAAAAATCAACGTTCAAGAAGCACTGGCAAATCCAGAATCTATTTTCTATACCTATCAAAAACTCGTTCAAATCCGCAAGGAAAACAGTTGGCTGATTCGCGCTGACTTTGAATTGCTTGATACGGCTGATAAGGTTTTTGCTTATATCCGTAAGGACGGTGAGCGCCGCTTCCTAGTTGTGGCTAACTTGTCCAATGAAAAACAAAACTTTTCAGTAGAAGGAAGAGTTAAGTCAATCTTGATTGAAAACACTACTGCTAAAGAAGCAGTTGAAAAACAAACCTTGGCTCCATGGGATGCCTTTTGTGTGGAACTAGCGGATTAAAATAAGTGAACCTCAAGCCTTTGATGCTTGGGGTTCTTTTGTTGAAAAATATATAGAAAAACCTTTAAAAAATATTTGTTAGAATTTTCTAAAAAATCTGGCGAAAGTTCTTGCTTTTATGAAAAAATAGGGTATAATGGTGAAAACACTATCTTTAAGGAGATTACTTATGAAATCGAAAAAGTGGCTCTTAGGAGCAGGTGCTGTTTTGAGTGCGGCCCTACTGTTAACTGCTTGTGGGCAAAGTGAAAAGAAAGCGGATGCTCCCAAGACATTCTCTTATGTCTATGCTATGGATCCATCTTCTTTGGACTATAGTGTGACGAGCAAGAGCTCAACTTCTGACGTTATAGCAAACGTTGTTGATGGTCTTTTGGAAAATGACAAGTATGGGAACTTAATTCCATCACTTGCAGAAGACTGGTCTGTTTCAAAGGATGGTTTGACTTACACCTACAAACTTCGTAAGGGTGTAAAATGGTATACTTCTGATGGGGAAGAATACGCTGAAGTTAAAGCTAAAGACTTTGTTACTGGGCTTAAACATGCCGCTGACGGAAAATCAGATGGTCTTTCTTTGATTCAGGATTCTATCAAAGGTTTGGCAGAGTATGTTAGTGGTGAGAGCAATGATTTCTCTACCGTAGGAGTTAAGGCTGTTGATGATTATACGGTAGAATATACGCTCAACAAACCAGAGAGTTTCTGGAACTCTAAGGTCACAACTGCAACCATGCTCCCAGTTAATGAAGAATTTTTGAATTCTAAAGGGAGCGACTACGGTGCACCAACCCCATCAGGTATCCTATATAATGGTCCTTATTTCTTGAAATCATTGACTTCAAAATCAGTCATTGAATATGAAAAGAATCCAAACTACTGGGATAAGGACAATGTCAAGATTGACAATATTAAACTAACTTTCTACGATGGATCAGACCAAGAATCCTTGATTCGTAGCTTTACACAAGGAGCTTATACAACAGCTCGTCTCTTCCCGACAAGTTCAAATTTTGAGTCAACTAAACAAGAGTACGGCGATAAGATTGTTTACAGTCCACAAGAAGCGACAAGCTACTACCTCACTGTTAACGTAAACCGCCAATCTTACAATAAAACAGCTAAAACAGACGAAGCTCAAAAAACATCAACGAAAGAAGCTCTTCTCAACAAGAACTTCCGTCAGGCGCTGAACTTTGCCCTTGATCGTCATTCTTATACTGCTCAGTTGAATGGTGAAGAAGGTGCGGACAAGATTATCCGTAACAGCCTAGTGCCACATGACTACGTTCAAGTGGGTGAAAAAACCTTTGGAGAGTTGGCACAGGCAGAGCTCGTTTCATATGGAGACCAGTGGAAAGATGTAGCCCTTACAGATGGCAAGGATACGATTTACAGTCCTGAAAAAGCTAAGGCAGCCTTTGCTAAAGCCAAGGAAGAATTGCAGGGCAAGGGGGTTACCTTCCCAATCCATTTGGATATCCCGGTTGAACAAACAGATGTAATCGCGGTTCAACAAACTAACTCACTCAAGCAGTCTATCGAATCATCACTTGGTACTGAAAATGTCATTGTCGATGTCCTTCAAATGACAGATAATGAGAAAATGAGCATTACATCTCAAGCCAAGGTTCCATCCCAAAAAGACTATGACTTGAACGGAACTGGTTGGGGACCAGATTATCAAGACCCGGCTACCTACCTCAACATCCTTGATGCTAAGAAGGGTTCTGCCCTTAAACACTTGGGGATCAATCGCGGAAAAGATCCAGAAGTGATGGCTCAAGTTGGACTGGACGAATACAAGAAACTCTTGGATGACGCTGCAGCTGAAACCAGCGACCTTAACAAGCGTTATGAAAAATATGCTAAAGCTCAAGCTTGGGTATCGGATAGTTCACTTTTAATCCCAGTTGCTTCTTCAGGTGGTTCTCCAACTGTTAGCCGAACTGTACCATTCTCAAAAGCATACTCTCAAGTCGGAATCAAGGGAGACCCATTTGTGTTCAAAGGTTTGGAGTTGCAAAATGACGTTGTGACTGCAAAAGAATACGAAGAAGCCTTCAAGAAATGGCAACAAGAAAAAATCGAGACAAATGCCAAATACCAAAAAGAACTTGAAAAACACGTCAAGTAATCTATAAATAGAAAAGGAAGTTGCAGGAAACTATGCTTCCTTTTTTGTTTTGATACACCAGTTGTCATAAAAGCGGTAACTTTACATTTTTGAATAAATTTGATAAAATATGGTTATGTTATAAAAAGTGACATAAAGGAGTGAATGATGATCAAAATGAAAAAAAGACTGATTGGGACAGGTCTTGTCTTAGCGACCGGGATTTTGCTTTCGGCATGTGGACAGTCCAACACAGATACTAGCACTTATTCATCAACATTTAGTGCGAATCCAACAACTTTTAACTATCTCCTAGATTATTATGCAGATAACACTGCCGTTATTACCAATCTTGTAGATGGTTTGTTAGAAAATGACAGCTATGGGAACCTCGTACCTGCTCTTGCGGAGGATTGGTCTGTTTCATCAGATGGTTTGACCTATACCTACAAGCTTAGAAAAGATGCCAAGTGGTATACGGCTGATGGTGAGGAATACGCTTCAGTCAAAGCTCAGGATTTTGTCACTGGGATCAAATATGCCGCGGACAATAAGGGGCAAGCCATGGATCTGATCCAAAATTCAATCAAGGGATTGAATGACTATGTGACGGGTGTGACCAATGACTTTTCAACTGTCGGTGTCAAAGCCTTGGATGATTACACAGTCGAGTACACTTTGACTCGACCAGAACCGTATTGGAATTCAAAGACAACCAATAGTATTCTTTTCCCAGTCAACGAAGAGTTCTTGAAATCAAAGGATAAAGATTTTGGTACCTTGACACCAGACAGTATCCTTTATAATGGTCCATATCTGTTAAAAGATTTCACATCAAAATCTTCGATCGAATATGTGAAGAATCCACACTATTATGACCATGATAAAGTAACCATTGAAAAAGTTAAGTTAGCTTACTTTGATGGGTCAGATCAGGAGATGACCATTCGAAACTTTGAAAGTGGTGCTTACTCGATTGCAGGAGTCTATCCAAATAGTTCGAACTATGCTAAGACAAAAGAAAAATACCAAGACAATATCGTCTATAGCTTACAAGACAAGACATCATGGTACTTTAACTTTAACGTCAACCGCAAAACCTATAATCATACCGCTAAAACAACGGACGAACAAAAGAAATCTGCTCAAACAGCTATCTTAAATAAAAATTTCCGTCAAGCTATCAACTTTGGTATTGATCGAACAGCCTACTCTGCTCAATCTAACGGTGAAGAAGCAGCGAGCAAAACCCTTCGTAATACTCTAGTTCCTCCAACATTTGTCCAGGTGGGAGATAAGACCTTTGGAGAAGTAACAGCTTCTAAGCTTGTGAACTACGGAACTGAGTGGTCAGGTATCAATTTGGCAGATGCTCAAGATGCCTACTTTAACAAGGAAAAGGCCCAAGCAAAATTTGCGGAAGCTAAAAAGGAATTGGAAGCCCAAGGCGTGACTTTCCCAATCCATTTGGATGTCCCTGTTGATCAGACGAATAAAAATGCGGTCTCTGGTATGAACTCGGTCAAACAAACCCTTGAAACAGTACTAGGTTCTGACAATATCGTCATTGATGTTCAACAGCTTTCTACAGATGACTTTGGAAATGTTGCCTTCCTAGCACCAAATCCAGCAGCTCGTGACTACGACCTAAACTTTGATGGTTGGGTTGGTGATTACCAGGATCCATCAACTTATCTAGATCCCTTCAATGCTGAAACTGGCTTCTATCTCAAGATTTTTGGTCTTGATGCCAAGGAAGACCAAGAGCTCATTAAGAGTTTGGGGCTCGATATCTATACGAAACTTCTAAAAGAAGCAGATGTTGAGAATAAAGATGTCGCTAAGCGTTATGAAAAATACGCTGCAGCTCAAGCTTGGATGATTGACAATTCTCTGGTCATGTCTGCTATGTCAAATGGCGGTACAGCCTCTGTAACCAAAGTAACTCCGTTTACACGTGCCTACTCCCTAGTGGGAATCAAGGGTGACGGAAATAATTATAAGTACATGAGATTACAAAAAGACCCTGTTACCAAGAAACAATTTTATGAAGCCAAGGCTAAGTGGGAAGAAGAAAGTAAAAAAGCTATCGAAAAGAGCCAAAAAGAGTTTGAAAACCACGTAAAATAAGATGAGAACAAGGTTTCCTATTCAGGAGCCTTGTTTTTGTATCCATTAAACTAAAAACGAGTAAATGACCTAAATTTTTTTTGGGAAAAAGGTATAAATAAAAACGCTTAATTATAATGAATGAATGGCATTTATTGTTGGTTTATGATATAATGGTTTTAATTATAAAGGTTTAGGAGATTATTATGAGTAGACGCTCAAAGAGAGCTCGTTTAGGGAATGCGAAGCGAAATATTAATATATTCTTATTATCCATTTATTTTTTATTGAGTGGTTTTTTGTTGTTCTTGATTTTTAAACATAATATCCTGGCCTTTAGATATCTCAATATTCTGGCTACGATTTTAATTCTAATTTCTATTGTAATTGCAACCCTACTGATAGTTTATAAAAAAGCCGAGAAATTCACGGTTTTCTTTTTGACGCTTGCTGTACTAGTCAGTTCTGTCTCACTATTTGCACTTCATCAGTTTGTAGGGTTGACCAATCACATCAATGCGACATCAAACTATTCAGAGTATTCGATGAGTGTGGTCGTTTTAAAAGACAGTGAAATCAACAATGTTACTCAGTTGGATAGTGTAACAGGTCCGACTGAAACAGATAATGATAATATCCAAAAGTTGATGGCAGATATTAAGACGACACAGAGTAAAGACTTGACAGTTGAACAGAGTGCTTCTTATCTGGCAGCTTATAAGAGTCTGCTTTCTGGCGAAACGAAAGCAATTGTCTTAAATAGTGTTTTTGAAAACATCATCGAAGCAGAGTATCCAGATTATGCTTCGAAAATTAAAAAAATCTATACAAAAAAACTAACTAAGGATGTTGCGGCACCAAAGGTATCTAAAAATCAGACGTTTAATATTTATGTCAGTGGAATTGATACCTACGGACCGATTAGTTCAGTATCTCGTTCTGATGTGAATATTCTAATGACTGTGAATCGAGATACCAAGAAAATTCTTCTGACTACAACGCCTCGAGATTCCTATGTTCCGATTGCGGATGGAGGAAACAATCAAAAGGATAAATTGACCCACGCTGGAATCTATGGAGTGGACTCGTCAATTCATACTTTGGAAAACCTATACGGGGTTGATATCAATTACTATGTTCGTTTGAACTTCACTTCTTTCTTGAAATTGATTGACCTTTTAGGTGGCGTTGATGTCTATAATGATCAGGATTTCACTTCTTTGCATGGTAAGTACCATTTTCCTGTAGGAAATGTTCATCTAGATTCGGAACAGGCCCTTGGCTTTGTCCGCGAACGCTACTCTTTAGCAGATGGAGACCGTGATCGTGGTCGGAACCAGCAAAAGGTCATTGTTGCTATTATTCAGAAGTTGACGTCAACTGAGGCTTTAAAAAACTACGATAACATCATCAAAGGATTACAAGACTCTTTGCAAACCAATATGCCGCTAGAAACCATGATGGATTTGGTCAATACCCAGCTGGATAGTGGTGGTAAGTATAAGGTTAATTCTCAAGACTTGAAAGGAACGGGTAGAACAGATCTTCCATCCTATGCTATGCCAGATAGTAACCTCTACATGATGGAAATTGACGATAGCAGTTTAGCTGCTGCTAAAGCTGCTATCAATGATGTGATGGAGGGCAAGTAGCATGATAGATATCCATTCGCACATCGTTTTTGATGTGGATGATGGTCCAAAGTCAATAGAGGAGAGTAAAAAACTACTTAGAGAGGCCTATAGTCAAGGAGTGAGAACAATTGTTTCCACTTCGCATAGACGAAAAGGGATGTTCGAAACTCCTGAAGAAAAAATCGCAACCAACTTTCTGAAGGTGCGAGAAATGGCTAAGGAAGTTGCGGATGACTTAATCATTGCCTATGGGGCAGAAATTTACTATACGCCGGATGTTGTTGAGAAGTTAGAAAAGAAATTAATCCCAACCCTTAACGATAGTCGCTATGCTTTAATTGAATTTAGTATGAATACAGCCTATCGAGATATGCATAAGGGATTGAGTGATATTCTAATGTTAGGCATTACACCCGTCATTGCCCACATTGAACGTTACGATGCTTTAGAAAACAATGAAAAGCGCGTGCGAGAACTGATTGATATGGGATGTTATACTCAGGTTAATAGTTCTCATGTTTTGAAACCAAAACTCTTTGGAGAAACCTATAAATTTATGAAAAAGAGAGCCCAGTATTTCTTGGAACGAGATCTGGTTCACGTGATAGCAAGTGATATGCACAACTTAGATGGTAGACCTCCTCATATGGAGGAAGCCTATGATATCATTGCAAAAAAATACAGTGAAGATAAGGCTAAGGAACTTTTTAAGGATAATCCCCGAAAAATAATAATGGATCAATTGATTTAGGAGAAAAAATGAAAGAACAAAATATGATGGAAATCGATGTATTTCACTTGCTTAAAATCCTTTGGAAACGAAAATTTTTAATTGCTTTGGTGGCATTCGTGACAGGGACAGTAGCATTTGCCTACAGTAGTTTTATTGTGAAGCCGGAGTTTACGAGTACGACCCGAATTTATGTGGTCAATCGTAATCAGGGAGATAAGCCTGGCTTGACTAACCAAGACTTGCAAGCAGGATCTTACCTGGTAAAAGACTATCGTGAAATCATTCTCTCGCAAGACGTTTTAGAGAAGGTTGCGACTGATTTGAAATTAGAACTCCCTCCAAAAGGTCTTGCTAGTAAAATTAAAGTGACAGTTCCTGTTGATACACGTATTGTCTCTATCTCTGTTACTGATCGCGTACCGGAAGAAGCAAGTCGGATTGCCAACTCTTTGAGAGAGGTTGCTGCTCAAAAAATCATCAGTGTAACGCGAGTTTCAGATGTGACGACACTTGAAGAAGCACGTCCTGCAACATCGCCATCGTCTCCAAATATTCGTCGTAATACAATGGTTGGATTCCTTGTGGGAGCAGTTGCGATGGTTGTCACTGTTCTCCTTGTTGAACTCTTGGATACACGAGTGAAACGCCCAGAAGATGTTGAGGATGTTATGCAAATTGCACTCTTGGGAGTTGTTCCAAACTTGGATAAATTGAGATAGGAGAGAGAAATGCCAACGTTAGAAATTGCACACAAAAAATTGGATCAGGCAAGAAAAGCTGAAGAGTACTACAATGCGCTTCGCACCAATATTCAACTGAGTGGGAATAATTTAAAAGTAATTGCAATTACATCTGTAAAGCCTGGGGAAGGAAAATCAACAACTTCTACTAATATTGCTTGGGCTTTCGCGCGTGCGGGATATAAGACACTGTTAATCGATGCGGATATCCGTAATTCTGTCATGTCGGGTGTTTTTAAATCACGTGAAAAGATTACAGGGTTAACAGAATATTTATCAGGGACAACAGACTTATCACAAGGTTTATGCGAAACAAATGTTGAAAATTTATTTGTTATCCAGGCAGGTTCTGTATCCCCAAACCCTACAGCTTTGCTACAAAGTGAAAATTTTGCAACTATGATTGATACTCTGCATAAATACTTTGATTATATCATTGTTGATACCGCACCGATAGGAGTTGTTATTGATGCTGCAATCATTACACAGAAATGTGATGCTTCTGTTTTGGTGACTGCGGCTGGTGAAACAAATCGTCGCGATGTCCAAAAAGCTAAAGAACAACTCGAACAAACAAGTAAACCATTTCTAGGAGTAGTTCTAAATAAATTTAATACTTCAGTCGAAAAATATGGCTCCTATGGAGCATATGGAAACTATGGGAATTATGGCAAAAAATAATAAATAGCCTAGGGAAGATATTATGGAAGAAAAGGGATTGAAGATTTCTTTGGCAGTATTCCAGAGTTTTCTTGTCATTATTTTAGCTTATTTACTCAGTTTTGTTAAAGAAACAGAGATTGTATACACTTCAATGGTTATCCTATACATTCTCCATTATTTTGTCTTTTATATTAGTGATTATGGACAAGATTTTTTCAAAAGAGGGTACTTGGCTGAGTTTATCAGAATAGCGAAGTATATTATTTTCTTTGCATTGGCAATAAGTATTTCTAATTTTTTCTTGAAGGAACGCTTTAGTATTTCAAGACGAGGAATGATCTACTTTTTAACAATGCATTCCGTGTTACTATATCTATTGAATCTATGTATTAAACGCTATTGGAAACGTCTATTACCAAATTTTAAAGGGAGAAAAAAAGTTTTCTTGATTACGGCTACGTCTAGAGTAGAGAAGGTAATAGACAAACTGTTAGAATCGAGTGATTTTTTATGGGAATTAGAAGCTGTTAGTGTCTTAGATCAGCCTAATTTTCAACATGAGCACTTAAAAGTAGTACCAGTTGAAGATGTTTTAAATTTTGCAACTCATGAAGTTGTTGATGAAGTTTTTATCAATCTACCTAGTGAGGAGTATAATATTGAAGATTATATCTCTCTTTTTGAAACAATGGGAATAGATGTGACAGTCAACCTAAATGCTTTTAACGACTATTTGGGTAGTGATAAAAAAATTCGTGAAATGGCAGGTTTGAATGTTGTAACCTTTTCAACAAAATTTTACAAGCCTAGTCATGTAGTTGCAAAACGAATTGTAGATATTTGCGGAGCTATTGTTGGACTTGTTCTGTTTGCTGTAGTTAGTTTAGTATTGGTACCACTGATTCGAAGAGATGGTGGGCCGGCCATTTTTTCTCAAACGCGTATTGGAAAAAATGGTCGTCGCTTTACTTTTTATAAGTTTCGTTCTATGCGTGTAGATGCGGAAGAGATTAAACAACAGCTGATGAATCAGAATACGATGCAGGGGGGGATGTTCAAAATGGACAATGACCCACGTGTCACAACAATTGGACGCTTCATTCGTAAGACAAGTTTGGATGAGTTGCCGCAGTTTTGGAATGTACTAATTGGGGATATGAGTTTAGTAGGGACTCGTCCTCCAACTATTGATGAGTATGAAAAGTATACGCCAGAACAGAAACGTCGTCTCAGTTTTAAGCCCGGGATTACTGGTTTATGGCAGGTTAGTGGACGAAGTGAAATCAAAAATTTCGATGAAGTTGTCAAATTAGATGTAGCTTACATTGATGACTGGACAATCTGGAAAGATATTGAAATATTGTTAAAGACCGTTAAAGTGGTCTTTATGAGGGAAGGGGCGAAGTAATTTCTGCCCTTCAGTCCTGTTAGGAGAGAAATGAAACAGTCAGTTTATATCATTGGTTCAAAGGGGATTCCTGCTAAGTATGGAGGATTTGAAACCTTTGTTGAAAAATTAACCGAATATCAAAAAGACAGCAACATACAATACTATGTTGCTTGTATGCGTGAAAATTCAGCCAAGTCTGGTATTACGGAAGATCAGTTTGAGCACAATGGAGCCATTTGCTTCAACATCGATGTACCCAATATCGGACCTGCCCGCGCCATCGCTTACGATATCGCAGCGGTCAACAAGGCTATTGAATTGGCTAAGGAAAACAAGGACGAGGCTCCCATTTTTTACATTCTAGCTTGTCGCATCGGTCCTTTTATTTCTGGGCTTAAGAAAAAAATTCGTGCCATCGGAGGCCAATTGCTGGTAAATCCTGATGGTCATGAATGGTTGCGAGCAAAGTGGAGTTTACCAGTTCGTAAGTATTGGAAATTTTCAGAGCAGCTCATGGTCAAACATGCAGATTTATTGGTCTGTGACAGTAAAAATATTGAACAATATATCCAAGAGGATTATAAGCAATATCAACCAAAGACCACCTATATTGCCTATGGGACAGATACAGCTCCTTCAATCCTGAAAGCAGAAGATACCAAAGTTCGGGATTGGTATCAGGAAAAAGGAGTTAGCGAAAATGGCTATTATCTAGTAGTGGGACGATTTGTTCCTGAAAATAACTACGAAGCCATGATTCGTGAATTTATCAAGTCCAAGTCCAAAAAGGACTTTGTTCTCATCACAAATGTGGAGCAGAATAAATTTTACGACCAGTTGTTACGGGATACTGGTTTTGACAAAGATCCTAGGGTCAAATTTGTCGGTACTGTCTATGACCAAGAGTTACTCAAGTACATTCGTGAAAACGCCTTTGCCTATTTCCATGGGCATGAGGTTGGAGGAACCAACCCTTCTTTACTGGAAGCCCTAGCATCCACAAAACTAAATTTGTTGCTAGATGTTGGTTTTAACCGTGAAGTTGGTGAAGATGGGGCCATTTATTGGAAAAAAGATGAGTTGGCACGTGTCATTGAGGAAGTAGAAGGATTTGATCAGGTAGCAATAACTGACTTGGATTTCAAGTCAAGCCAAAGAATCCTCTCAGCTTTCACATGGGAAAAGATTGTGTCAGATTATGAAGAAGTGTTTAAAGGATAGGGAATGAAACGGATTTTATACTTGCATGCTGGTGCAGAAATGTATGGAGCAGATAAGGTCTTATTGGAATTGATCAAAGGATTGGATTCCAAAGAATTTGAAGCTCATGTCATCCTGCCAAATGATGGTGTTTTAGTCGAGGCCTTGCGTCAAGTTGGGGCTCAGGTCAGTGTGTTGGATTATCCGATTTTACGTAGAAAATACTTTAATCCTAAGGGCATTGCCGACTATATTCGCTCTTATAATTTCTATGCTAAGCAAATCGCCCTCTATGCTCGAGAACACAGTATAGATATGGTTCACAATAATACAGCGGCTGTTTTGGAGGGCATCTATTTGAAACGCAAGCTCAAGCTGCCTTTGATTTGGCATGTTCATGAGATTATCGTCAAACCCAAAGCTATTTCTGACTTTATCAATATGCTCATGGGACGATATGCAGACAAGATTGTGACGGTGTCTCAAGCGGTTGCCAATCATATCAAGCAGTCTCCCTTTATCAAAGAGAGCCAAGTGAAAGTGATTTATAACGGTGTGGATAATACTGTCTATTACCCAATGGATGCGTCTTCTATTCGTGAAAAATTTGATATTGCTCAAGATGCACTTGTGATTGGCATGATTGGTCGGGTCAATGCTATCAAAGGACAAAATGATTTCATAGAAGCAGTCGAGCCACTTTTGGAAAAGAATGAGAAAGCGGTGGCTTTCCTAGCTGGAGGTGTTTTTCCTGGTGAAGAATGGCGCTTAGAAGAACTAGATAATAGAATAGCTTCTTCATCTGTTGTGTCACAAATTCATCGTATTGATTACTACGATAAGACTTCTGAACTTTATAATATGTTTGATATCTTTGTCTTACCAAGTATAAAACCTGATTCCCTACCTACAGTAGTCCTAGAAGCCATGGCTTGTTCAAAACCAGTTGTTGGTTATAACAATGGGGGAATAGCTGAAATGGTAGTAGATGATAAAAGTGGTTGCTTAGTCAAACCAAATCGTCCTCAAGAACTTTCTAATGCCATTTCTCTCTTACTAGATAGTTCTGAAAAAAGAGAAAAATTTGGGCGAGTAGGATATCAGAGACAAAAAGAGCTGTTTTCTTTGGAGAGTTACATCAAGAACTTCTCGGAATTTTATGATAATTTACAATAAGGGGTATAATGGAAAATTTAATCATTTTAGACAGTGAGCTGCAAAAAAAGAATGAAGAGCATTATCAATCTCTTCATGGCGGGAGCCGAGTAGTTTATACCAACTATGAAAGTCCACTCATAAGAAGAGTACGTAATTTCAAATACATCGGTAGTGCTTTGTATCATTTTTTAATGTGGAAAATGTCCTATGATTATGCTCGGAAATTCATAAAATATGATGTCAAGAAAATTATTTGTGTAAATCCTCTTGTAGGGATCTTTTTAGGAATTTTAAATAAAAGTGGCAAGGAAATTACATTAGCAGGATTTTTGTTTGAGAATAAGAAAAATAAAATCTATTATTATTTACGAAAGCAACTTGTGAAAAAGTCTTTCCAGAATATCGGAAATATCATAGTCTATGGTTCAAAAGAAATTCATTATTATTCGGAACTCTTTCCAGAATTTCAGGAGAAATTTAAATTTATTCATTACGGCTTAGATTATGATAATCAACTAACTTATCAAGGTTCTTTACCAACTAAGTATATCTTTTCAGGTGGAGGTAGTAACCGAGATTATGAGACTTTAGTCAAGGCAGTGGAGACTTCAAACCTTTCAATGCCGTGTGTGATTGCAACTCAGCCATGGAGAGTTCCTACGCATGGTTCAAACATTCAAGTTTTATCTGATGTAGTAGTAGAAACCTTTGGAGATGTATTAGCTAAGTCTGATTTCCTTGTCCTATCGTTAAAAGATATTGATTTATCCGCTGGTCATATGGTTATGCTTCAAGCAATGTCTTTAGGAGTTCCTATCATTGTAAATGATATTCCTTCTGTTCGAGACTATGTTAATGAATCGCTAGTGACTTTCTATCCGTCAGGTGACTTTGAAAAACTAGCACAAATTATAGAAGATTTTGATCCTTCAGTTGATGAGTTGCTTCAAAAGGTTGCGAAGGCAAAGAACCTATATTTTGAGCAATATACGTCTATTAAATTGATGGAAAGACTGTTAGATTTTTAAATAGGAGAGACTGAATGGTAGAAAAAATTGATTTTGTTGTTACCTGGGTTGATGGTAATGATCCGGTTTGGAGAAAAAAGAAAGCACAGTACGATGGAACAATTAATACCTCTAAGGAAAGCATGAATTCGGATAAGGCTTATCGTGAATGGGGAACCTTTAAATACTGGTTTAGAGGGGTAGAAAAATTTGCCCCTTGGGTCAATAAGGTTTATCTTGTGACTGATCAGCAAAAACCCTCTTGGTTAGAGTTAAATAGCGATAAATTGGTGTTGGTAGATCATACAGAGATTATCTGCAATGACTATCTACCAGTTTTTTCTGCCAATCCTATCGAAAGCAATATCCATCGGATTCCAGGTCTTTCTGAGTGCTTTGTGTTCTTTAACGATGATGTTTATCTCACAGCTCCAGTTGAACCGACAGATTTCTTTTCAGATGATGGTTTACCAAAGTATGTTACGGCTTTAGCTCCTGTTACAACGGAGAGATATGGCACTGGCCATTTCCAAATGAATGATATGGGAATTATAACAACACATTTTACTCGTGAGGAAATTTTAAAGAATGGCAAATTCTTCTCAATTAAACAAGGTGTTAAAGGTATTGCTAAATCTTTATTGTATAGACACAGCAAATTTATTTGTGGTTTTTGGGAAAATCATTTAACGCATCCACTCTTAAAGTCAACAATGGAATTGGTATGGGAAAAGGAAAAAGATGTCTTAGAAAAAACATCTGCTAGTCGCTTTAGAAGTCCATCTGATACCAATGTTTGGCTCTTTAAGTATTGGCAGATTGCTAGTGGTCAATATGCAATTGGAAATCCTAAGTTAGGCGGTCTCTTTTCATTAGATAATGCTGGGCCAGATTTTTGGAAACTTCTAAATTCTAGGAAATATAAGGTTATGTGTATTAATGACGGTTTTAATGTCCAAAATGAAAATCAGGTGATGGATGACTTTATTAAAGCTATGAATCAACTTTTCCCAGATAAAAGTTCATTTGAGATTTAAATATCTAACTGAGTAAGAGAAAGAAAAGAAAATATGATTTCAGTAATTGTACCTATTTATAATGTAGAGGACTACCTTCATTATGCTATGGAAAGCTTGGTCAATCAAACCTATAAAGATTTTGAAGTTATCTTAGTTGATGATGGTTCCACGGATGATTCTGGGAAACTGTGCGATCAGTATGCAAGTGAGTATGATTGGGTATCGGCCTATCATAAAGAAAATGGTGGCTTGTCTGATGCTAGAAACTATGGTTTCGCAAAAGCTAAAGGGGAATGGATTGTTTTCCTAGATCCAGATGATTATTTTGAGCCTTGTGCACTTGAACTTTTGGTGGAACTTCAAAAACGTACAGGTGCTCGTATTGTCGCAGGAAAAGGTAAGGATACTTACGAACATGATTCCTACCAAAACTATCAATTAAATGACGAATTGTTATCGAAAGCTACCCTTCTTTCTTCTGAAGAAACTTTAATAGAGATGCTCTATGGTACAATTGCCACGATCTCTGCTTGGGCTAAACTCTTTCCCAGAGATATCGTAGAAAAATACCCCTATCCAAAAGGGAAAATCTATGAAGACTTATATGTTATCAGTGACTACTTGAAAGAAGTAGAATCAGTTTGTGTGATTGATTTAGGTATCTATCATTATTATCGTAGACCAAACAGTATTACCTTATCAAACTTCAATAGTAAGCACTATGATTTTTATGATTCTATGGATCATTTGGCAGAAGTTGTCCAGAAGGACTATTCTGCCAATACAGAACTTGATGATGCTGTCATCGCCCGTTTGTTCATCGGTAGTCTCCACATTTTCATCTTAATCTCAGATTCTTCCAAAAGGGAAATCCTTCGTATTCAAAGAAAGATCCGACCTCATCTAGGAAGAGTATTGAAGAATAAGCGGATTAACTTGAAAAATAAGGCGATCTATGTGATGTTAACATTGGCTCCAGGTCTGTATTATCGTTTTAAAAAATTAAAAAAAGCCTCAATGAAATAAAAGAGGTTAGAGATTAAAAAAGGAAAAAGAAAATGTTAAAGATAGAACGCGATAAATTGCTCGTGACAGCAGTTTTATTTGTGATAATTTCTATAGATATGATAAACACTTCAATGTTAGCACCTGTATTACCTAGTATACCTAATTTTGTTCCTTTCTTTGCAATCATGTTACTAGCTGTGCGTTTTTTATATATTCGTAGCTATTCTTTGAGTTTTTTAATATTTGCACCTACCCTCATTTTAGTTGGAAGTATGGTTTATTATAAGGCAGGAAACTTAAATGGTTTAATGTTTTTGCTGTTGATTGTTTTTCTTTATAAAGCAGATTTAGAGTCGATACTTAAAATTTATACTTGGACGAGTTTATCTTTTATAGTGTTTATTATTTTACTATCGTTAGTCAATGTTATTCCTAATTTACAGTTTGTTCAAACTCGCCCCGTGGGAGTGGTTGTACGTAACTCTTTTGGTTTTATCTATCCAACCGACTTTGCCTCTCATTGTTTCTATCTCTTTACTGCCCTTTCCTATCTCCTTAGAAAGAAGTTTATCTTCCTAAGAACCCTATCAGGTGTAGCCTTGGCGGCCTTTATTATTTATTATTGCGATGCCCGTTTAAATGCAGGCTCCATCTTAGCAGCAACAGGAATTTTTCTATACTTTTATTATCGTAACAAGACGGAATGGCGTTTATTTTCCCTACTGCCTTTTTCGGCTGGTATCGCTTCTTCGGTCATGATTTATCTATCCAACAAGTTTAGTTGGTCTCATCCAATATATGTTTCTCTGAATAACTTTTTCGGCATGCGATTGTATTTGGGACATGAAGCGCTTAAGAAATATGGCGTACAGTTATTTGGAATTCGTGGAATTTCCTTTGTTGGATATGGAGGAAAGACAGAAACGGTTTTGAACTATGACTATGTAGATTCGTCTTATGTACAAATGTTATTTACTTACGGTTTGATTCCAGTTGTTATGTTGGTATGCCTATACATGGTTCAGTCTTGGGCTCTCTATCGTAGGAAGAACTATTTATTGTTAACCTGCCTGGCCTTAGTAACAGTCAACTGTATGTTTGAGGCCTTCTGGGTTCGCCCGTCTTATAATATTTTTATGTTTACTCTATTTGCAACCTTGCCAGTTATTGAATTTGAATCGAAGAAATCTACAACGAGGAACTCCTTGTGAAAGTATTAAAAAATTATTTATATAATCTTTCTTATCAGCTGTTAGTAATCGTTTTACCAGTCATTACTACACCCTATATTACTCGGGTTTTCTCCTCGGATGATTTGGGGTCATACGGATACTATAATTCTATCGTGACTTATTTTATCCTACTGGCGACGCTGGGAGTAGCCAATTATGGGACAAAGGAAATTTCCGGCCATCGTAAGGAAGTCGAAAAGACCTTCTGGGGTATTTACAGTTTACAAGTCCTTTCAACCTGTTTAGCAGTTACGCTTTATATCATTGTCTGCTTACTTGTGCCGTCGATGAACAATCCAATTGCCTATATACTTGGCTTTAGTTTGCTGTCTCGTGGTTTTGATATTTCTTGGCTTTTTCAAGGGTTAGAAGATTTCAAAAAAATCACAGCTCGTAACACAATGGTCAAACTTCTAGGTGTTGTTTCGATATTCCTATTTGTTAAGAAACCATCCGACTTGTACTTGTATATCATCCTCTTGGTTGCCTATGATCTACTAGGTCAGTTGAGTATGTGGCTTCCTGCTCGGGAGCACATTCGCAAGCCGCATTTGGATATAGCCTATGCCAAAGAGCATATCAAACCAGTCATTCTCTTGTTTCTGCCACAGATTGCCATTTCACTCTACATCACGCTAGATCGCACCATGTTGGGTGCCTTGTCTTCGACCAAGGATGTCGGGATCTATGATCAAGCCTTGAAATTATTGAATATTTTGTTGACTTTGGTAACGTCGCTTGGTAGTGTTATGTTGCCTCGGGTCTCCAATCTCCTCTCATCAGGTAATCAAAAGGCGGTTAACAAGTTACATGAAATGTCTTTCTTAGTGTATAACTTGGTTATCTTCCCGATGATTGCGGGGATTTTAATTGTTAACAAAGATTTTGTCAATTTTTTCCTGGGGCAAGACTTCCAAGATGCTCGCTATGCGATTGCCATCATGGTCTTTAGAATGTTCTTTATTGGCTGGACTAACATAATGGGCATCCAGATTTTGATACCTCATAATCGCAATCGTGAATTTATGCTATCAACAACCATTCCAGCTGTTTTTAGTGTTGGCTTGAATCTCCTCTTGATCCCGCCTCTGGGATATATTGGGGCGTCAATCGTATCTGTTGTGACTGAAGGTTTGGTCTGGCTGATCCAACTCTACTTTACACGTTCGTATCTAAAAGAGGTTAAGATCCGTCCATCTATGCTAAAAATATTTTTAGCTGCTCTCTTGATGTACGGCGCCTTGTATTCTGTAAAAACTTTCATACACTTCTCGTCTGTTGTGAATGTCTTGATATATGCTGCCCTTGGCTTCCTAGTCTATGGTGGCTTGGTTTTGGTCTTACGTGTCTTGGATTTTCAAGAACTAAAAAGTGTTTTAAAGAAATAAGGAGATTTTATGTACGATTATTTGATTGTCGGTGCTGGCTTGTCAGGTGCAATCTTTGCCTACGAAGCTAACAAACGTGGCAAGAAGGTGAAGGTGATTGATAAACGAGAACATATTGGTGGGAATATCTATTGCCAATCTGTTGAAGGAATCAATGTCCACAAGTATGGGGCTCATATCTTCCATACATCTAATAAAAAGGTCTGGGACTATGTCAATCAGTTTGCGGAGTTTAACAATTACATCAATTCTCCTATTGCCAACTATCAAGGACATCTTTACAATCTGCCTTTTAACATGAATACTTTCTATGCTTTGTGGGGGACAAAGACACCCCAAGAAGTCAAGGACAAAATTGCTGAGCAGACGACACACATGCAAGATGTTGAGCCAAAAAACTTAGAGGAACAAGCCATTAAGTTGATTGGTACGGATGTTTATCAAAAGTTAATCAAGGGTTACACCGAAAAGCAATGGGGGCGTTCTGCTACTGAACTACCACCCTTTATCATCAAGCGTTTACCAGTTCGATTGACTTATGACAATAATTATTTCAACGACCGTTACCAAGGGATTCCAATTGGTGGTTACAATGTCATCATCGAAAAGTTGTTGGAAGGAATCGAAGTAGAGCTTAATACAGATTTCTTTGCTGATCGGGAGAACTTGGAGGCTTCAGCAACTAAGATTGTCTTCACAGGGATGATTGACCAGTTCTTTGACTACAAGTTTGGTGAACTTGAGTATCGCAGTCTCCGTTTTGAGCATGAGATTCTGGATCAAGAAAATTATCAAGGAAATGCTGTAGTCAACTATACTGAACGTGATATTCCTTATACGCGTATCATCGAACACAAACATTTTGAGTTTGGGACTCAGGACAAGACGGTTATTACTCGAGAATATCCAGCAGATTGGAAAAGAGGAGATGAACCTTACTATCCAATCAATGATGCCAAAAACAATGCTATTTATGAGCAGTATCTAGCAGAAGCTGAGAAAAATGGCCACGTTATCTTCTGTGGTCGCTTGGCAGATTATAAATACTATGATATGCACGTGACTGTTGAACGCGCATTGGATGTGGTAGAAGAAGAACTAGGGTGTATCTAAGAACGTCACAGATAAAGGGGAGAAAAGGTGAAATATTATCTGAAAGATTCATTTCTGCATAATGCACACGAAAAGAATGCAGGGAGTAAGGCACGAAATGACGTGGAAACTATTCTAATCTCAGAGGGTTATGAGGGCTTGGAGCTCAAGGTTGAGAATTGGTATAAGATGAATTTCTTTAAAGCTCAACAACACAAATATCGTGCGACCAAGTCTGTGTTTGATCAGTTGGGAATCGGAGATGAATTGGTGATTCAGTTCCCTATTATCCACCATACATTTTTCATCTCACAACTCATCAAGCAGGCGCAAAAAAGAGGAGCAAAATTCTATCTGTTGATCCATGATATTGAAACCTTGCGTCATGCAGCAGGTTCGGAAGTGAAATTCCGTCATAAAGTGCGCAATTACTTCCAGGAAAAGAAAGCTTTGATGTCAGTGGATGGTATTATCGTTCATAACGATATCATGAAGAAAGTTCTGGTAGGTCAAGGAGTGCCAGCAGATAAAATGGTTAGCTTGGAAATTTTTGACTACCTGATTCCTAACTTTGAGGTACAAGCTCTTCCTCAAAAAGACCAACCTATTATCGTAGCTGGAAATTTGAACCCTGCAAAGTCAGGCTATCTTTATAACTTGCCAGAACATCCAGCCTATAACTTGTATGGGGTTGGTTACGATGAAAGTCGTGCCTTAGAAAATACTACTTACTTTGGCTCCTTTATGCCAGATGATCTTCCAGCTGCTCTTGAAGGTAGTTTTGGTTTGGTCTGGGACGGAGACAGCTCAGAAACCTGCCAAGGTTCTTATGGAAACTACCTACGCTTTAACAACTCGCACAAGGCCTCTCTCTACTTAGCTTCAGGTTTTCCCCTAATAGTTTGGAAAGAGTCGGCTCTCGCGCATTTTGTACTGGATAAACAGTGTGGTCTAGCAGTTGATTCTTTACACGACCTCCAAAAAGTACTAGACGGTTTGACACTTCAAGACTACAAGGAACTTTCAGAACAGGCTAGGAAAGTTGGAGTTGCTCTTCGAGACGGAGCCTATTTAAAAGCTGCCTTATCCAAATTGAAGTAAATTCCTTAAGGAATTTGGGACAAAATGAAATAGAATATAGGATAGGTAATTAGCTAGAAAGGAAGCCTATTATGAAAGGTATTATTCTTGCGGGTGGCTCAGGTACCCGACTGTACCCACTTACTCGAGCTGCATCAAAACAGCTGATGCCGGTTTATGATAAACCCATGATTTACTATCCTTTGTCAACCTTGATGTTGGCTGGGATTAAGGACATTTTGATCATCTCAACACCACAGGATTTACCCCGTTTTAAGGACCTGCTCTTGGATGGTTCCGAATTTGGGATCAAGCTTTCCTATGCGGAACAGCCTAGTCCCGACGGACTTGCTCAGGCTTTTCTTATCGGTGAAGAATTTATCGGTCATGATAGTGTTGCCTTGATTTTAGGCGATAATATCTATCATGGACCTGGTTTGAGCAAAATGCTTCAAAAGGCAGCCAAGAAAGAGAAGGGCGCGACTGTTTTTGGCTACCAAGTGAAGGATCCAGAGCGTTTTGGTGTGGTCGAGTTTGATACAGACATGAATGCTATTTCCATAGAAGAAAAACCAGAGAATCCTCGCTCTAACTATGCAGTGACAGGTCTTTATTTCTATGACAATGACGTTGTGGAGATTGCCAAACAGATCAAACCGAGTGCTCGTGGCGAGTTGGAAATCACAGATGTTAACAATGCTTATTTGAAGCGTGGGGATTTGTCAGTTGAAGTTATGGGACGTGGTTTTGCCTGGCTGGATACAGGGACACATGAGAGTCTGTTAGAAGCATCCCAATATATCGAAACGGTTCAAAGGATGCAAAATGTTCAGGTTGCCAATCTAGAAGAAATTGCCTACCGAATGGGTTATATCAGCCGCGAAGATGTGCTGAAGTTGGCGCAACCTCTCAAGAAGAACGAATACGGGCAATACTTGCTCCGTTTGATTGGAGAAATTTAGATGACAGATAATTTTTTCGGCAAAACACTTGCAGTGCGCAAGATTGATGCCATTCCAGGTTTGTTAGAGTTTGACATTCCGGTTCATGGTGACAATCGTGGCTGGTTTAAGGAAAATTTTCAGAAAGAAAAGATGCTACCGCTTGGTTTTCCTGAAAGCTTCTTTGCTGAAGGGAAACTGCAAAACAATGTCAGCTTTTCTCACAAAAATGTTCTCCGAGGCCTCCATGCTGAACCTTGGGACAAGTATATCTCAGTAGCAGATGGTGGCAAGGTTTTGGGTTCTTGGGTTGACCTACGTGAAGGTGAGACTTTTGGAAATGTTTATCAGACCGAGATTGATGCAAGTAAGGGAATCTTTGTCCCTCGCGGCGTAGCCAATGGTTTCCAAGTCCTATCGGATACAGTTTCTTATAGCTATCTGGTCAATGACTACTGGGCACTTGAACTCAAGCCTAAATATGCTTTTGTCAACTATGCAGACCCAGCTTTGGGCATCCAGTGGGAAAACCTAGCAGAAGCAGAAGTTTCGGAAGCAGATAAACATCATCCACTGCTTAAGGATGTCAAACCACTAAGAAAAGAAGATTTGTAAAAAAATTAGGGAATAAAAATGACTGAATACAAAAATATCATCGTGACAGGTGGGGCTGGTTTTATCGGTTCTAACTTTGTTCATTATGTCTATAACAACTTCCCAGATGTCCATGTGACAGTGCTGGACAAGCTGACTTATGCGGGTAATCGTGCCAATATTGAAGCAATTTTAGGTGATCGTGTTGAGTTGGTTGTTGGAGATATTGCAGATGCAACCTTGGTCGATAAGCTAGCTGCTCAAGCAGATGCCATTGTTCACTATGCGGCAGAAAGCCATAATGACAACTCGCTCAATGATCCGAGTCCATTTATCCACACCAATTTCATTGGGACTTACACTCTTTTGGAAGCAGCTCGTAAATACGACCTTCGTTTCCACCATGTGTCAACTGACGAAGTCTATGGTGACCTACCTCTGCGAGAAGATTTGCCAGGTCATGGAGAAGGTCCAGGTGAGAAATTTACGGCTGAAACCAAGTACAATCCCAGCTCGCCTTACTCATCAACTAAAGCAGCTTCAGATCTGATTGTCAAAGCTTGGGTGCGCTCATTTGGTGTCAAAGCGACTATTTCCAACTGTTCAAACAACTATGGTCCTTACCAGCATATCGAGAAGTTCATTCCGCGCCAAATCACCAATATTTTGAGTGGAATCAAGCCAAAACTCTACGGTGAAGGTAAAAACGTCCGTGACTGGATTCATACCAATGACCATTCTTCAGGTGTTTGGACGATTCTGACCAAAGGTCAAATTGGTGAAACTTACTTAATTGGTGCGGATGGTGAAAAGAACAATAAGGAAGTGCTGGAACTCATCCTCAAGGAGATGGGGCAACCTGCTGACGCTTATGATCACGTGACGGACCGAGCTGGTCACGACCTTCGCTATGCTATCGACGCTAGCAAGCTCCGTGATGAACTAGGGTGGAAGCCAGAGTTTACTAATTTTGAAGCAGGTCTCAAAGAGACCATTAAGTGGTACACAGACAACCAAGACTGGTGGAAATCTGAAAAAGAAGCAGTCGAAGCCAACTATGCTAAGACACAACAAGTGATTAAATAATCAGATACTAAAAAGCAAGAGACCTTGAGTTCTCTTGCTTTTTATGTATGTCGTAATCTGTTATTTTCTTACTTCTTGTTTATAAAATTCTTTGAGGGCATCTTGCCAGGTTGGAATGACGAAACCTGTCGCCTTCGCTTTGGCCAAACTCATGGTTGAATTGAGGGGACGTTTGGCCTTTGCAGGAAACTTGCTGGAGTCTACCGGAATCACTTCAACATCACTGTCTTTAAGAATCTCGACAGCGAAGTCATACCAAGTGGTATCTTCAGTGGAGTCATTTGATAAGTGGTAGTAGCCAAATGCTTTTTGATTTTCAGTCAAGTAGGTCATAAACTCAGCCAGGGTACGTGTCCAAGTTGGACGGCCGTGTTGGTCGTTGACAACAGTGAGAGTTTTATGGGTTTTGGCAAGATTTTGCATTGTAAAGACAAAGTTTTTGCCATAATTTCCAAAGACCCAAGCAGTGCGGATGATGTAATACTGTGACGTAAGGGTTTCAACAAGTTCTTCCCCCATTCGCTTGGTACGCCCATATTCTGTCTGCGGATCAGGTAGGTCATCGACTTCCCATTCTTGTCCGACGGGTTTCTTTCCATCAAAGACGTAGTCTGTCGAGATATAGACCAGAGTAGCTCCGTATTTCTCAGAGGCCTTGGCTACATTTTCAGTTCCAGTTACGTTGATGGCAAAATCCAGTTCTTTCCCCTCGTCTTCTGCAGCATCAACAGCAGTGTAGGCTGCACAATGATAGACCAGAGTTGGCTTGACTTCAGCAAATACCTTCTCAACCATTTCAGCATTGGTGATATCCATTTCGGCCACATCAACTGCAACATAGTCTACATTTCGTTCATCTAGTAAATAACGTAGTTCGGTACCGAGTTGACCATTCGCACCTGTAATTAATATCATTGTCTTCTCCTTAACTTTTATTCTATCTAATCATAGCAAAAAAATGATAAAAAATCTGATTTTCGGTCCTTGTTTTGATGGTTTAAGATATAAAAATATAGTATTAGAGAATCATAGTTTTATAATAGAAAACTTATTTTTCAGAATTTACCAAATTAATTCAAAAATTCTGAAAATTATATTGACATGTTTCTGAAAAGGGACTATAATGGGGTGAAAGTTTTAAAGGAGAAAACAATGAAAAGTTCAAAACTACTTGCCCTTGCGGGTGTGACGTTATTGGCAGCTGCGACTCTTGCGGCTTGCTCTGGATCAAGTTCAAATGCTAAAGGTAAGAAAACATTCTCATACATTTACGAAACGGATCCTGATAACCTAAACTATTTGACAACTGGTAAGGCAGCTACAGCAAATATTACTAGCAACGTTATTGATGGCTTACTTGAAAATGACCGCTATGGGAACTTTGTACCATCTATGGCTGAGGATTGGTCTGTATCTAAGGATGGATTGACTTACACGTATACACTCCGAAAGGATGCAAAATGGTATACATCTGAAGGTGAGGAGTATGCAGAAGTTAAAGCTCAAGACTTTGTAACTGGTCTTAAGTATGCTGCTGATAAGAAATCAGATGGTCTTTACCTGGTTCAGGAATCTATCAAGGGATTGGATGCCTATGTCAAAGGAGAAATTACAGATTTTTCTCAAGTAGGAATCAAAGCTCTTGATGATTATACCGTTCAATACACATTGAACAAGCCAGAAAGTTTCTGGAATTCTAAGACAACAATGGGTGTTCTGGCTCCTGTTAATGAAGAATTTTTGAACTCTAAAGGGGATGACTTTGCTAAAGGTACGGACCCAAGCAGTATTCTCTATAATGGACCATTCTTACTCAAATCAATCGTAGCCAAATCATCAGTCGAGTTCGAAAAGAATCCAAACTATTGGGATAAAGACAATGTCCATCTTGATAAAGTGAAATTATCCTTCTGGGATGGTCAAGATACTAATAAGCCAACTGAAGCTTTCAAAGACGGTAGCTTTACAATGGCTCGCCTTTTCCCAACAAGTGCTAGTTACTCAGAGACTGAAAAAACATTCAAAGACAATATCGTTTATACCCAACAAGATTCTACTACTTATTTAGTAGGCACAAATATCGATCGTCAGTCTTATAAGTACACTTCTAAGACAACAGATGAGGAAAAAGCATCAACCAAGAAGGCACTTTTGAATAAGGACTTCCGTCAAGCTATTGCATTTGGTTTTGATAGAACAGCCTACGCTTCTCAAGTAAATGGTGCAAGTGGGGCTACTAAACTGCTTCGTAACTTATTTGTTCCTCCTACATTTGTACAGGCAGATGGTAAAAGCTTTGGGGAATTAGTTAAGGAAAAATTGGTGACCTATGGAGATGAGTGGAGCAACGTAAACTTGGATGATGCCCAAGATGGCCTCTACAATCCTGACAAAGCCAAAGCAGAATTCGCTAAAGCTAAGGCAGCTCTTCAAGCGGAAGGTGTGAAATTCCCAATCCACTTGGACATGCCTGTAGACCAAACTAATACAACAAAAGTTCAACGTGTTCAATCTTTTAAACAGTCAGTTGAAGAAAATCTAGGATCAGATAATGTGGTTATCGATATTCAACAGCTCCAAAAAGATGATGTTCAAAACATTACCTACTTCGCTGAAACTGCGGCTGGAGAAGACTGGGATATCTCAGATAACGTGGGCTGGTCTCCAGACTATATCGATCCATCTACTTATCTTGATATTATCAAGCCTTCTGTAGGAGAAAATACGAAAACATATCTAGGATTTGATTCTGGGACAAACAACGCTGCGGCTAAGCAAGTCGGTTTAGAAGATTACGAAAAAATGGTTGTGGAAGCTGGTGAAGAAACTACTGATGTTTCAAAACGTTATGAGAAATATGCTGCTGCCCAAGCTTGGTTGACAGACAGTGCCTTGCTCATTCCAACAACTTCTCAAACTGGTCGTCCAATGTTGTCTAAGATGGTACCATTTACACTTCCATTTGCATACTCTGGTAACAAGGGTATGAGCGAAGCCCTTTTGTACAAATATCTAGAAGTACAAGATAAGGCAGTGACAACAGAAGAATACCAAAAAGCTCAAGAAAAATGGTTGAAAGAAAAAGAAGAGTCAAATAAAAAGGCCCAAGAAGAACTCGCAAACCATGTGAAATAACTTTAAAAAAGTAAAGGATTTAGCCATCGACATGATGGTTAAGTCCTTTTTTATCTTGGTATAAGTCCCTGAATGATTAGAGATAGGATTTTTCAGAAAAGAGAAAATTTTAGTGAATTTTACCTATTTCCTATTGCTTTCTGCCTTTTTATTTGTTATATTAAAAGTACAATTATTTTTTATTTATAACAGTTAAGCAGAGCACTTTCAGAGAAAGGAGTATTTTTTAAAAAAGAAATGTAAACGCTTACTGGAAAATGAAAGGATTTAGGAGTTCATGGATAAACGATTTTTTGAAAAACGCTGTAAGTTCAGTATTCGTAAGTTTACGCTTGGAGTAGCTTCGGTGATGATTGGAGCGACTTTCTTCGCAGCTAGCCCAGTATTGGCTGATCAAGCAAGAGTTGGTTCAACAGATAATTTGCCGAGTGAACTAGCTGATTTGGATAAGAAGGCTAGTGATGAGGGGCACGATTTTGACAAGGAAGCTGCCGCTCAGAATCCTGGTTCAGCTGAGACTACTGAAGGCCCTCAAACAGAAGAAGAGTTGTTGGCTCAAGAAAAAGAAAAGTCTGAAAAGCCAAGCAATTTGCCAAAAGAATTAGAAGGTAAGTTGGAGAAAGCTGAAGATAATGGGCGTGAAGTTGACAAGGATCAATTGGCTCAAGATACTGGGAAGCTCGTCCCAGAAGATGTGGCTAAGACTACCAATGGGGAATTAAACTACGGCGCGACTGTTAAGATTAAGACGCCATCAGGAGAAGGCAGCGGTATTGTCGTTGCTAAAGACCTTGTCTTGACGGTTTCTCATAACTTTATAAAGGATAGCCAAGACGGCAATATCCGTAAGGTTGTGGATAATGACCAAGGGGATGGAGATATCTATAGCATCTCATATCCAGGATTGCCAGATGTCAAGTTTAGCAAGAAAGATATCATTCATTGGGATCGTGAAGGCTACCTGAAAGGCTTCAAAAATGATTTAGCCCTTGTGAGATTGCGTACAGTTCTAGAAAATACGCCTGTTGAAGTAACTAAAAAGCCAGTTGTTAAGAAAATTGGAGATAAACTCCATGTCTTTGGTTATCCAGAAGGGAAATTGAATCCGATTGTCAATACTACAGTTGATTTTGCGGAACCATACGGAGAAGGTGTCCAAGGGATTGGTTACCAAGGAGGAAAACCGGGCGCTAGTGGCGGTGGTATCTTTGATACAGAAGGCAAACTAGTTGGTGTTCACCAAAATGGTGTAGTTGGAAAACGGAGCGGCGGTATTCTCTTCTCACCAGCTCAACTAAAATGGATCCAAGACCACATACAGGGGATTTCAAGTGTGAAACCAGCAGACTTGGAAGAGAAAGAGAAACCGGCTGAAGAAAAACCAAAAGAGGATAAACCTGCAGCTGCTAAACCTGAAACACCTAAGACAGTGATTCCAGAATGGCAAACAGTAGCGAATAAAGAGCAACAAGGAACAGTCACTATTCGTGAAGAAAAGGGTGTTCGCTACAATCAACTGTCTTCAACGGCCCAAAATGACAATGATGGCAAACCAGCTTTGTTTGAAAAACAAGGATTAACAGTTGACGCTAATGGAAATGCGACGGTTGATTTAACCTTCAAAGATGATTCTGAAAAGGGCAAATCACGCTTTGGTGTCTTCTTGAAATTTAAAGATACCAAGAACAATGTTTTTGTTGGATATGACCAAGGTGGCTGGTTCTGGGAATACAAAACTCCAGGTAATAGCACATGGTATAAAGGCAACCGTGTGGCAGCACCAGAACCAGGTTCTGTAAACCGTCTTTCTATCACTCTCAAGTCAGATGGACAACTCAATGCCAGCAACAATGATGTCAATCTCTTTGATACAGTGACCCTACCTGGGGCGGTCAACGAGAATCTTAAAAATGAGAAGAAGATCCTTCTCAAGGCAGGAACTTATAGCAATGACCGTACGGTTGTCAGCGTTAAAACAGACAATCAGGAAGGTGTAAAAGCGGATGATACTCCTGCCCAGAAAGAAACAGGTCCGGCCGTTGACGATAGCAAGGTGACTTATGATACGATCCAGTCTAAGGTTCTCAAGGCAGTGATTGACCAAGCCTTCCCTCGTGTCAAGGAATACACCTTGAATGGACATACTTTGCCAGGACAGGTGCAACAGTTCAACCAAGTCTTTATCAATAACCATCGAATCACACCTGAAGTTACTTACAAAAAAATCAATGAGACAACAGCAGAATACTTGATGAAGCTTCGCGATGATGCTCACTTAATCAATGCAGAAATGACAGTTCGTTTGCAAGTTGTGGACAATCAATTGCACTTTGATGTGACCAAGATTGTCAACCACAATCAAGTTACTCCAGGTCAGAAGATTGATGATGAAAGAAAACTTCTCTCCTCTATCAATTTCTTAGGGAACTCACTTGTGTCGGTTTCAAGCGACCAAACTGGAGCTAAGTTTGACGGAGCAACGATGTCAAACAATACCCATGTCAGTGGAGATGAACATATTGCTGTAACAAATCCAATGAAAAATTTGGCTAAGGGTTACATGTATGGTTTTGTTTCTACAGATAAGCTTGCTGCAGGTGTTTGGAGTAACTCTCAAAACAGCTACGGTGGTGGTTCGAATGACTGGACTCGTTTGACAGCATTCAAACAAACTGTTGGAAATACAAACTATGTGGGAATTCAAAGTTCTGAATGGCAATGGGAAAAAGCCTATAAAGGGATTGTATATCCAGAGTACACTAAGGAACTTCCAAGTGCTAAAGTTGTCATTACTGAGGATGCCAATGCAGACAACAAAGTCGATTGGCAAGATGGTGCCATTGCTTATCGTAGCATCATGAACAACCCTCAAGGTTGGGAAAAAGTTAAGGATATCACAGCTTATCGTATCGCGATGAACTTTGGTTCACAAGCACAAAACCCATTCCTTATGACCTTGGATGGTATCAAGAAGATCAATCTCCACACAGATGGTCTTGGGCAAGGTGTTCTCCTTAAAGGATATGGTAGTGAAGGTCATGACTCTGGACACTTGAACTATGCTGATATTGGTAAACGTATTGGTGGTGTCGAAGACTTCAAGACCTTGATCGAAAAAGCGAAGAAATATGGAGCTCATCTAGGTATCCACGTGAACGCATCTGAGACTTATCCTGAGTCTAAATACTTTAATGAAAATATTCTTCGTAAGAATCCAGATGGAAGCTACAGCTATGGTTGGAACTGGCTAGACCAAGGTATCAACATTGATGCTGCTTATGACTTGGCGCATGGACGTTTGGCTCGCTGGGAAGACTTGAAGAAAAAACTTGGTGATGGTCTCGACTTTATCTATGTGGACGTTTGGGGCAATGGCCAATCAGGTGATAACGGTGCCTGGGCTACCCACGTTCTTGCTAAAGAGATCAACAAACAAGGCTGGCGCTTTGCGATCGAGTGGGGTCATGGTGGTGAATACGACTCTACCTTCCAACACTGGGCAGCTGACTTGACCTATGGTGGCTATACTAATAAAGGTATCAACAGTGCTATCACCCGCTTTATCCGCAACCACCAAAAAGATTCTTGGGTTGGGGACTACAGAAGTTACGGTGGTGCAGCCAACTACCCACTTCTAGGTGGCTACAGCATGAAAGACTTTGAAGGCTGGCAAGGAAGAAGCGACTACAATGGCTATGTAACCAACTTATTTGCCCATGATGTCATGACTAAGTACTTCCAACACTTCACTGTAAGTAAATGGGAAAATGGTACACCAGTTACCATGACCGATAATGGTAGCACCTATAAATGGACTCCAGAAATGAAGGTTGAGCTAGTCGATGCAGCAGGTAACAAGGTTGTTGTGACTCGTAAGTCAAATGATGTCAATAGCCCGCAATACCGCGAACGTACAGTAACGCTCAACGGACGTGTCATCCAAGATGGTTCAGCTTACTTGACTCCTTGGAACTGTGATGCGAATGGTAAGAAACTTCCTACTGATAAGGAAAAAATGTACTACTTCAATACGCAGGCCGGTGCAACAACTTGGACACTTCCAAGCGATTGGGCAAATAGCAAGGTTTACCTTTACAAGCTAACTGACCAAGGTAAGACAGAAGAGCAAGAACTAACTGTAACAGATGGTAAGATTACCCTAGACCTTCTAGCAAATCAACCATACGTTCTCTACCGTTCAAAACAAACCAATCCTGAAATGTCATGGAGCGAAGGCATGCACATCTATGACCAAGGATTTAACAGTGGAACCTTGAAACACTGGACCATTTCTGGTGATGCATCTAAGGCAGAAATTGTCAAATCACAGGGTGCAAATGAAATGCTTCGTATCCAAGGTAATAAGAGCAAGGTCAGCCTTACTCAGAAACTGACTGGCTTGAAACCAAATACCAAGTATGCGGTTTATGTCGGTGTTGATAACCGTAGTAATGCTAAGGCAAGTATCACAGTGAATACTGGCGAGAAAGAAGTGACTACCTACACCAATAAGTCACTCGCTCTCAACTATATCAAAGCTTATGCTCATAACAATCGTCGGGAAAATGCTACAGTTGATGATACAAGTTACTTCCAAAACATGTACGCCTTCTTTACAACTGGATCGGACGTATCAAATGTCACTCTGACATTGAGTCGTGAAGCTGGTGATGAAGCAACATACTTTGATGAAATTCGTACCTTTGAAAATAATTCAAGCATGTACGGAGACAAGCACGATACAGGTCAAGGAACCTTCAAGCAAGACTTTGAAAATGTTGCTCAGGGTATCTTTCCATTCGTAGTGGGCGGTGTCGAAGGTGTTGAAGACAACCGCACTCACTTGTCTGAAAAGCATGATCCATATACACAACGTGGTTGGAACGGTAAGAAAGTTGATGATGTTATCGATGGAAATTGGTCATTGAAGACAAATGGACTAGTGAGCCGTCGTAACTTGGTTTACCAAACTATTCCGCAAAACTTCCGCTTTGAGGCAGGTAAGACTTACCGTGTAACCTTTGAATACGAAGCTGGATCAGACAATACCTATGCTTTTGTAGTTGGTAAGGGAGAATTCCAGTCAGGTCGTCGTGGTACTCAAGCAAGCAACTTGGAAATGCATGAATTGCCAAATACTTGGACAGATTCTAAGAAAGCCAAGAAAGTAACCTTCCTCGTGACAGGTGCAGAAACAGGCGATACTTGGGTAGGTATCTACTCAACTGGTAATGCAAGCAATACTCGTGGTGATTCTGGTGGAAATGCCAACTTCCGTGGTTATAACGACTTCATGATGGATAATCTTCACATCGAAGAAATTACCCTAACAGGTAAGATGTTGACAGAAAATGCTCTCAAGAACTACTTGCCAACGGTTGCCATGACCAACTATACGAAAGAGTCTATGGATGCTTTGAAAGAGGCTGTCTTTAACCTCAGTCAGGCAGATGATGATATTAGCGTGGAAGAGGCGCGTGCAGAGATTGCCAAGATTGAAGCTTTGAAGAATGCTTTGGTTCAGAAGAAGACAGCTTTGGTAGCAGAAGACTTTGAAAGTTTGGATGCGCCAGCTCAACCAGGCGAAGGTCTAGAGAATGCCTTTGATGGAAATGTGTCTAGTCTATGGCATACATCTTGGAATGGTGGAGATGTAGGCAAGCCTGCAACTATGGTCTTGAAAGAACCTACTGAAATCACAGGACTTCGTTATGTTCCACGTGCCTCTGATTCAAATGGAAACTTGCGAGATGTGAAACTGGTTGTCACAGATGAGTCTGGTAAAGAACATACCTTCACAGTGACAGATTGGCCAAATAACAACAAACCAAAAGACATTGACTTTGGCAAGACAATCAAGGCTAAGAAAATTGTCCTTACTGGTACCAAGACTTACGGAGATGGTGGCGATAAATACCAATCTGCAGCAGAGCTTATCTTTACCCGTCCGCAAGTAGCAGAAACACCTTTTGACATTTCTGGCTATGAAGCAGCTTTGGCTAAGGCGCAGAAATTAACAGACAAAGACAATCAAGAGGAAGTAGCTAGCGTTCAGGCAAGCATGAAATATGCGACGGATAACCATCTCTTGACGGAAAGAATGGTGGCCTACTTCGCAGACTATCTCAACCAATTAAAAGATTCTGCTACCAAACCAGACGCTCCAACAAGTAGCAAGGGTGAAGAGCAACCTCCTGTTCTTGAAGTTCCTGAATATACAGGTCCTTACGGAACAGCTGGAGAAGAAGCGGCTGTTCATGACCTACCTGAGTTCAAAGGCGGCGTCAATGCAGCAGAAGCAGCTGTACATGAGGTTCCTGAGTTCAAGGGCGGCGTTAATGCAGTTCAAGCCTTGGTTCACGAATTACCAGAATACAAGGGTGGAGCCAATGCGGTTCTAGCAGCTACAAATGAAGTCCCTGAGTTTAAGGGTGGCGTCAATGCGGTTCAAGCCTTGGTAAACGAGAAACCAGCCTACACAGGTGTATTGGCTACTGCTGGAGATCAAGCAGCTCCAACAGTTGAAAAACCTGAGTACCCGCTCACTCCAAGCCCAGTAGTTGATGCCAAAACTCTGGAAGATAAAGAAGAGCAACTTCCTGCTACAGGAGAACATGGTTCAGAAGCAGCCCTCTTCTTAGCAAGTGTGAGCATCGCTTTATCTGCTGCGGTCCTTGCGACAAAACGTAAAGAAGAGTAATGAGATTTGATTTCAGCAGTTCAAAGCAACTCGAATCAAAAAGGAACAAACAGCCGGAGAGGACCTCTTGGTTCTCTCCTTTTTCAAAGGAGAAATGATACCGCTTACTCAGGTATGCGGATGAAAGGAATAGGAGAAAGATGGATAGACATTTTTTTGAGAAACGCTGTCACTATAGTATAAGAAAATTTGCAATCGGTGCAGCCTCCGTGATGATTGGTGCTAGTATCTTTGGCGCCAATATGGTTCAGGCAGCAGAAACAGCAGCTCCTTCAGAAACAGAGGGAAGCATCACCCATGTTGAAGCACTGGATAAGTTACCCGATGATTTAGCCGATGCGCTTAAAAAGGCGGATGCAGAAGCTGCAACAGAAGCAAGTCATGAAGAAACTCCAGCGACTGATGAGGGAACCAATCCTGCAGCAAGTGAAGAGACAAAACCAGAGACAAGTCCTGCAAGTCCCAAGCCAGTTGAAACGCCGAAACCGGTTGAAACACCAAAGGCAGAAAATCGACCTGCGGAAACTACTACACCAGCAGTAAAACCAGCTGAAAAGACAATCGAAGATAGAGAGGATATCAATCATCTCGAAGGTGCTACTGCCCAAGCAAACAACCATGAGACTGGTACCAACTTTACTGCGGATAAGGCTATCGACGGAGATGACAATACTCGTTGGGCTACAGATAGAGATGCAGTAAAACCAACTTTTGAATTAACTCTTCCAAAAACTACCCTCATCAAACATGTGGAAATAGACTGGGATCGTCGTCTTCGTAATGGGCAAAATGATCCAAATATCAAATCTTGGAGTCTCTATTACGCAGGCCAAGAAGATGTGGGGGCTAATGGAGAAAAACAATGGAAACTAGCTCATACCAAAACTGGAGAACCTGTTTTAGATGAGAAAGTTGACCTAGCTGAAAGTATTCAAGCTAAATATCTTAAGTTAGAAATTAACGACTATCAAGCGGGCACAATGGGTTGGAGAAACGTTGGCATCCAAGAAATTCGAGCTTATTCAAACGTTCCGGACCATAGTAGGGTAACGGATATCCGCCAAGTAACCGAACTAACAGTAGCAGAAGACGGACAGTCTCTTGTCTTACCAACTTTGCCAGGGAAAGTTAGCCTTATCGGAAGCAACAAGCAAGGTGTGATTGACCTTCAAAATCACATCTATAAGCCTTTGACAGACCAACGCGTCAAGGTCATGGTGCAACAAATCAGAGACAGTCATACCTTTACAAAAGAGTTTGAAGTAGTCATCAAGGGGCTACATCAGGACGAAGGTGTGGATATGAAGCCAAAAGTAGCACCAGCTGTTCAACAATGGTATGGGAAAGAAGGCCAATCTGCTATCACTTCAGATACAGTTCTTGCGACGGGTGATTCTGGCTTTGATCAGGCTGCAACCTTCTATCAGTCAGACCTTGCCAGCCGTGGATTGGAACTAGCAACAGGTGACAAGCAAGCTCAAAAACGAATTGAATTTAAAAAGGTTGAAAACAAGGGTTATGGTAAAGAAGGGTATGGCATCACTATCCAAAATGATGTGATTACCATCGAAGCTGCCACAAACACAGGAGCCTTCTACGCCACTCGGACTCTTCTTCAAATGGGAGAAACAGACCTACAAAATGGCGAAATTCGTGATTTCCCAAGTTTCAGCCACCGTGGCTTTATGTTGGATACAGGTCGTAAATTTATCCCTTACGACACCCTTGTGGACATCATGCTCAACATGGCTTACTACAAGATGAACGACTTGCAGTTGCACCTCAACGATAACTATATCTTCCTCAAGGAACACTTGGCAGGTAAGAATCTTTCTAAAGAAGAAGAACTCAAGTATGTACTTGAACATGCCAAGACTGGTTTCCGTGTGGAGACAGACATTGTCGGTAAGAATGGTCAAAAATTGACATCAGATGAGCACTATACCAAGGAAGAAATGCAAAATCTGATTAAACTTGCCAAGGCCTTACATATCAATCTAGTGCCAGAAATTGACACACCAGGTCACGCCTTGTCCTTTGTCAAAGTCCGCCCAGACCTCATGTATCAAGGTAGTTTGAGTGATTATGCTGGCAAACACAATGTTGAACGTGTTGCCATGCTGGACCTAGATAATAAATATGATGAAACGCTAGCTTTTGTCAAATCAGTTTATGACAAACTCCTCGATGGTCCAGATGCACCGCTTCATGGCGTGTCCACTGTTCATATCGGAACGGATGAATACTATGGCAGCAGAGAAAGTTACCGTCGCTATGTCAATGATTTGACCCAATATATCAAGTCTAAAGGTTACACCCCTCGTATCTGGGGCTCACTCAGTGCGAAACGTGGAAACACTCCTGTTGATTGGAACGGAGTAGAGGTTGATATCTGGAGTATCGGATGGCAACGACCAAATGAAGCCATTGCTCAGGGAGCTAAGATTATTAATATCACTGATATCCCAACATATAGCGTTCCGAATGGAGATAATCGTCAAGCTGGTTATGGTGATTATGCTAACTATGAAACTCAATATAATAGTTGGACACCAAACGATTTCCGAACTGGCCATGGCCCACTACTAGAAGCTTCTAATCCAAACATCCTTGGTGGTGGGCACGCAGTTTGGAATGACAATATCGACCTTCATGAGACAGGTTTGACCTCTTATGACATCTTTAAACGCTTCTTCAAGAGCATGCAAACCACTGCGGAGCGCACTTGGGGATCTGACCGTGCAGCTGCGACCTTTGCAGAACGCACCCTACCAACCAGTCCTTATGCGCCGCAGTCAAATCCTGATAAAGAGATTGATCAAAGCGACTTGTTTACCATCAATCCTGAAACAGTCAAGAACTATGCAAGCAAGAAAGTGAAGGCAAGCGAACAGGGATTGGCTTTTGAGAAAGATAGCAGTATCGAAGGCTTGGCTGGTGATGTTGGTCCAAGTCATGTCTTGAAGTTTGATGTAACTGTCACTGGAGACGGGGAACAAACCTTCTCAACAAGTGGGGACAACCGTATCTATCTAGCTGATAAAGACGGCTACCTTGCTTATCAATTTGAACAGTTCCATATCCAATTCAATAAAAAACTTGAAAAGAACAAACGTTATCAAATCTCTATCGTAACCAAACCACAATCTACAGAAGTCTATGTGGATGGTGAAAAGATTGAGCGTATTGCAAATCCAGCCCACCCTCGCTTTGCCCACAATAGCTTGGTACTACCGCTTGAAAGCATCGGTGGTTTCAAAGGGATCTTGCATAGTGCAGAGTTGTCAGACAAACCATTTGTAAATCCTCGTTTGATTTCAAATGATAAGATTACTGCAACGGCAAGCAGTCAGCAACTTCCAGGAAACGCGACTGAAGGCGCTGTTGAAAAGGCCTTTGACAATGATCCAAATACCTTCTGGCATACTAAGTGGACTGGTGACACTGCGCCATACACCCTTACTATGACCTTGAAAGAAGCAGAAAAAGTCAATGGCTTGACTTATCTCCCACGTCCAGGTGGTGGAAATGGTGTCGTGACGCGCTACGAAATCTACGCACAAAAAGATGGCCAAATGGTCAAGGTTTCAGAAGGAAACTGGGACAACAACGCCCAAGAAAAAACAGTCAACTTTGCGGCGGTGCATACCAACAAGATTGAGTTGAAAGTATTGGAAGGCGTTGGTGGTTTTGCAAGTGCAGCCGAAGTTCATCTATTAAAACCTGTGAAAGAAGAGCAAGAAACGCCTGCACCAAGTCAACCAGAAAAACCAACTACACCAGAAAAACCAAATGTAGACCAAACAGGTGATGGAACAGTTGAATTGGCAGATCAATTTACTGCAAGTAAACCAGCTAGCGAAGACAGCATTGCAGCTGCCAGCAAGAGCGCAGACTATCTCAAGAAAGAGTACAAGGTCTTCCCAACTCCACAAAAAGTGACTTATGGAGAAGGTGTCACAGCTCTTCGCAAGCAAGTCAATCTGGTCATGGGCGATCAACTCGATATCTATACTCGCAATCGCTTGAAGAGTGTTTTGCAGGACAATCAAGTATCTTATACAACTGGTAAGGCGGCAATCGTTGGCGCAACCAATATCTATCTTGGAGTGCATGGACAAGGTTCACAAGCAGAGCAAAACTTGTCCAATGTTTCAGCAGGTCTCTTTGACAAGATTGACGCCTATGTCTTGAGCATCAAGGATAACTCGATTTCCATCGTCGGAAAAGACACAGATGCAGTCTTCTATGGTTTGACAACCTTGAAACACATGCTCAAGGAAAGCCAAGTACCAGTCCTTCGCAATGTGACAGTAGAAGATTACGCAGAGCTCAAGAACCGTGGTTTCATCGAAGGTTACTATGGAAATCCATGGTCTAATGCCGATCGTGCAGAGCTCATGCGTTATGGTGGCGATTTGAAATTGAACCAATACTTCTTTGCACCAAAAGATGATCCATACCACAACAAGAAATGGCGTGAACTCTATCCAGAAGAAAAATTAGCTGAAATCCGTGAACTTGCTCGTGTCGGAAATCAAAGTAAAACCCGCTATGTCTGGACTATCCATCCATTCATGAACAACCGCATCCGCTTTGGCAATGAAGCGCATTACCAAGAAGATTTGGCAACCATCAAGGCTAAATTTACCCAGTTGATGAAAGTGGGTGTCCGCGAATTTGGTATCCTTGCAGATGATGCTCCAAGCCCAGTCGGAGGCTACAATAGCTACAACCGCTTGATGCAAGATATGACCAAGTGGTTGACTGAGATGCAGGGAACTTACAGTGGTCTTCGCAAAGAAATGATCTTTGTTCCTGGACAGTATTGGGGTAATGGACGTGAGGATGAGTTGAAATCCCTCAATGAAAATCTCCCGAGTTCAACATCCATGACCTTGACGGGTGGTAAGATTTGGGGCGAAGTCTCTGAAAGCTTCCTTTCAACTCTCAAGAACAATCTATCCGCAGGTGGAAAGACCTATCGCCCAGTTTCACTTTGGATTAACTGGCCTGTAACAGATAACTCTAAACAGCACTTGATTCTAGGTGGTGGTGAGAAATTCCTTCATCCCAATGTGGATCCTAGCTTGCTATCTGGTATCATGTTGAACCCAATGCAACAGTCTGAACCATCTAAGATTGCCCTCTTTTCAGGAGCTCAATACTCATGGAAACAGTGGAAATCAGAAGAAGAAGCTAAGAAAATCAATGATATTGCCTTCAACTTTGTAGAAAATGGTCATTTTGAAGATAGCAAGGTATCAGCAGCCTTCCGTGAACTTGGCAAGCACATGATCAACCAAAACATGGATAATCGTGTCGTCAAACTAGAAGAATCGGTAGACTTGGCTCCAAAATTAACATACTTTATGACCAAGCTCAAAGCAGGTCAGGATGTGACTGCGGAACGTGCAGCCTTGCGTGCAGAATTTGCCAAGATTAAAGAAGCAGCCGAACTCTATAAAGCATCAGGCGATAAAAAAATGGTTGCCCAAATCCACTATTGGTTGGATAATGCAATCGATCAAATGAATGCTCTCGATGCCTTCCTTACAGGAACTGAAGCCATGGATACAAACGATGCAGCCAAACTTTGGGATAGCTACTATAAAGGTTTGAAATTGTACGAACAGTCTCAAACTCACACCTTCCATTATGTAGACCATATGGAAAAAGCTGAATTGGGTGTTCAACATATTCGTCCATTTATCCTATCCTTGAAAGAAGTTCTAGCGTCTGAAGTTCAAAAAGTCTTGCATCCAGACCAAATCATCAGTACCTTTATCACCAATCGAACAGGTGTAGAAGGTGGTTTAGCAGAAGTAGCGGATGGCGATTTGGCAACTCATGCGATTATTAAATCACCAAATAGCATCAAGACAGGTGATTATATTGGTATGAAGTTCAACAAACCGATAGCGATTCAAACCTTGACCTTTGCTATGGGAACGCAGGCAAATCCGCGTGATACCTTTAGTAAGGCAGAAGTGCAGTATCAAGATGAAAATGATAACTGGGTAACTTTGAAAGAGCCAAGCTATGTCGGAAATGAATCCCTTCTTAAGTTTGAGAATCTCAACATCAAGGCCAAGGCAGTTCGCATGATTGCGACAGCAGACCGCGAGAACACTTGGTTTGCAGTTCAGGAAATTGCAGTCAACCGTCCAGTTGAAAAAGCTCGTAGCCAACAAGCAACGACAGTTAGTCTAAGCTCAAATCTAGTTTATAAACTAAATACCTCAGCCCGTCAAATCACTGATGGCAAGGACAATACAGAAGCCATGATGGCAAACGCTGACGGTAGCAATACGACACCAGTAGATGCCTGGGCACAACTGGACCTCGGTGAAGTCAAGTCAGTCACTAAAGTACGACTTCGCCAAGGAACGGGTGATAAGCTTGCTGCAGGTGTACTGGAGTATTCTACAGATGGAACTGCATGGCAAGAGTTGGATCGCCTATCAGGAGAACAAACCAAGGAAGTGACCAGAGCGATCAACGCTCGCTATATCCGAGTACGCAATACTAAGGCGCTCGACCTCTGGTGGCGTATCCAAGACTTCTCTGTTGAGACACGCTCTGGAAACAGTGAGTTAACAGACACCAACGTCGATGCCTTGAAGGAAACTCCGGTGGTGGATAGCTTAGGCAGTTACGAGCTTCAAATTCCAGCTGGAACCAAACTCCCTGCTCATAGCTATCTAGGAATGAAGCTTGACCGTATCCATCAAATCAAGAGCATCCAGCTCAAAGGTCAGGCCAACCCAGCTCTTAGCCTAGAGTATTCTGCAAATGCGCAAGAATGGACGCCAGCTAGCCAGTTGACAGACAGATCTGTAGTGAGTCATTTGGTACGTGATGTTCGTCTGGTCAATAAAACAGATCAGGAACAAGCTGTGACAGCCACTTCTCTCCTTGTGACAACCAAAGAAGTACAACCAACCAAACTAGAATCTACAACTATGGGCATTCATCCAACATACGGAAGCAATGATGTTCGTAAACTGAACAACCTAGATCAACTGTTTGACGGTGTTTACAACAACTTCGTTGAGTTTTCAGACTATGCCCATAAAGATGGCCACGTAACCTTGAAACTTGGCAGCGAACGCACCATCAAGAAGATTAGAGCCTATATCCAAGACGGAACACAAAACTACCTTCGTGATGGTAAGATCCAAGTCAGCCAAGACGGTAAAACTTGGACAGATGTTGTGACAGTAGGAGATGGTGTGGCCAACAGCCAACACGATGATTCGTTGACAGATGGTTGGACACACGATTCTAAGATGCCAGGAAATCGCTATATCGAGGGTGAATTGACGACACCAGTCAAAGCTAACTATCTCCGTGTCCTCTATACAGCAGACTATGATGCCCGTTTTGTAGGATTTACAGAATTAGTCATCAACGATGGTGAATTTGTCAAACCAATCAATGATCCAACAGTAGAAGGAAGTAGTGGAGAAAGCCAGGGCAATCTTTATAATAATCTTGTAGATGGCAAAGTCTTGACCAGCTACAAGTCTGAAAAAGACAAGGGCGAATTGGTGTATCACTTGTCTGAACCAACCAAAGCTAACCATCTTCGCCTTGTTTCTAGTCTTCCTGAAGGAGCGCAAGCACGTGTTCTTGCTAGAACACTTAAGGATGGCCAAGACAGTTGGCTAGACCTCGGTGCCATTACATCAAGCCTCCAAACCTTCGCTATCCGAAATGGTGGCACTCTTCTAGATGTCAAATTAGCCTGGAAAGGTGGCAAGGCCGAGTTTTATGAATTGGCGAGCTTCTATCAAGAATTAACAGAAGAACCGGTTCAGTCAAGCAAGGGCGAAGAGCCAGCACCCGTTCTTGAGGTTCCTGAATTCACAGGTGGTGTCAATGCAGTTGAAGCCCTAGTACATGAATTGCCAGAGTACACAGGCCTGGTAGCGACAGTAGGAGACCAAGCTGCTCCAACAGTAGAGAAACCTGAGTTCAAGGGCGGTGTCAATGCAGTGATGGCTCTAGTGCATGAATTGCCAGAATACACAGGGCCAGTAGCAACAGTAGGCGACCAAGCTGCTCCAACAGTAGAGAAACCTGA